>JAEOST010000307.1 GCA_016840245.1 Candidatus Thorarchaeota archaeon | reverse complement strand
TGAAAATGACCAGGTTTTCAATGCCTACCTGTTCGATTTATTGAAAGTCGAAGCAGTATCATCAATTGATTTGAGTAAGGCAACCTCCGACGCTCCATTTCAAGTAGATATCTTACGAGAGTCTGATGATACCTCAAAGAAGTACCTCTCAATGACCCTAGTGCCTAACAAGGACAAAGACGATTACATCACAGGTTACATTGCTGTTGTCACTGATATAACCTCTAGGAAAATTACAGAGGAGGAGCGCGAGCAGCAGAGGCGTGTGATTGACCTCTATGCGTCGCTCTTGAGTCACGATGTGGGAAACGACCTTCAAGCAGTACTCGGTTACATTGAGGGTGCATTACTGGTTATTGATACTGAACCACAAAAGGCTAGAGCTATGTTTGAGTCTGCGCAGGCTGCAGGTGAGCGTATGTCAAATCTGATCAAGACATTCAGGATTGAAATGACCCCTTCACACATTCAGGTAGTACCTATGCTCAATGAAATCGCTAAACGGGCGCAAAGGGTGAGTATGGGATTACGTGTCTCCGTAGATGTGGATTCAGGCGTGTCAAATCTCAGAAGTCCTGGAGGTTCACTCCTTCCCGTTGCAATCGAGAATATCCTGAGAAACACTGTGCAGCATGCAGGTGACAATCCTGAGGCCCATATCGAGGTCTTCAGAACCGATACTGACCTAGTAATCCTCATTTCAGACAACGGACCAGGTATCTCCAAAGAAAATCGGCTCAATCTCTTCAATAGAAGTGATCCTGGTAGAGAAAATGGACTCGGGCTCTATCTGACAAGGCAGATCGTGATTGCCTGTGGAGGGAGTATTGAGCTTGTCGATCGTACTGACTCTGTTGGTGCCATGTTCAGAATCACACTACCTATCTCGGAGTAGGAATTTGATTCTTTAGATACTAATGAAGGAGTTACTTTTTCATTCTCAAGAACAGAATAATCACCACGATAACAACTGATACACCTGCCACCACTATCAAGATTTCTAAGGGGAATGTTGGGAGCGACTCACTTGGTGTTGATGTCATAGTACTTGAAGTCATAGAAGTTGCTGTTGTGATTGATGCTGTCAAATCATCATATGATAGACGGAATATCTGACCAGAGTGTGTACAAATGAGCTCGCTATTCGCATTCTCAAATACACCGTCATTGTCAATTCCCACATTATTCATGGCAAGAAGATAGGATCCACTGCCATCAACAGGCCAGACTTGAAGGTCATCATTCCTTGGTAGAATCAATCCATCAGCACCAGTGGAGTAGACGATTCGGACTCCTACAAGATACGCATGCTCAACTACATTTGTGTAGAGCACCTGGGCTTCATTACTCCCATCGGGTATCTTGTATATGATGTTGGAAAGGCGTTCTATGATGTAGATGTTACCCAATTTGTCAACAGTACAGGCTCCATTTGTCACATTTGTTATTGTCAACACCTTAGAATAATCTAGAGGATTGTCAACCGGAATTCTCCAAAGGTCAAAGTGCATAGGGTCTCCATTAGTGGTGAGAAGAACCATCATGTTATTCTTCGAGTCGAATGACAGAGACTCTGGGAATCCGTCAATGTGTCCAGCGAACCATTTGGAATAGGTACCATTCCGATGAACATTCAGAATCAATATTGAGTCATTACTAAGAGATGCATAGATGTTCTCATCACTATCTAACACCAGATTGCTACATGAAAATGGGAGATTTGAGATGAACTCGTCGAAGACTCCCAATTCAACTTGGTAGAGTGACTTCTCGATACCTAGAAGCAGCAGTCCATCTGAGGTTTCAATTATGGATCCGGTGTTGACCGTTGGTGTGAGCCGTTCGGGTTCTAATTCGTCTGGGTCATACTTTACAATACATGCCCCAAATCCGGCTGCACATAGTACAGCATCAAACTTCTGAGACCATGTGATAGGACCAATTCCCAGTTTACTACCCATAATATTCTCAAAGCTAGTTCCATTGTACCTCCAAAAACCCCTATTGACTCCCTCCGCTACATAATAGTATAGGTCTCCAAGAGGACTGACGGCAATGCCAATTCCCTCTCCTGTTCCCGGGATAGCTATACCAGTGGTCAGTACAGTAGTGGAATTCGATGTTAGGTTGAGTCTAGTGATTCGACCTGGAAATGTTTCAGTGAAGTAGAGTAGATTGTTGGTAGGATCCAGTGCTAGTTGTGTGCATCCTTGGATACCTGTACGGACCGGGGCAATTAGCACCCCCTCTGAGTCAAAGTGATAGATTGTGGAACCATTCGACCAGTTGGCTGTGTATATCGAATCATCAGTTGGATCAACAATGAGGGTGGAGAAAGCGATGTCCGGGGGATGTTCCTGTACAACAGCAAACGAGTCAACATCCGAGGCATAGAATGCAGACTCAGCAAGCGCTATGATTCTACCCACATTTGGCTGGTAAGCAATTGCATTGAAAAGGACGGGTCCTGTTGATAGATATGTCGAAACACTTTCATCCAAATCCAGTTCGACTATCTCATGACCCTCACGATTGAGGATGAGTACATCGCTGTCAGTATTCTCGCACAGAGAGATAGGACTGAATGGTCTTGGCTGATAGATTGTTTCCTGACTCCACCCTGGTGGTAAATCCCTGCAGGCGTCAAGGTATCCATCCTGACTCATGTCAAATGCGTTTGCGAATATTGGAGTGATGAGTAGAACGATTGTTAGAATTGTCCCTATCTTCCTCAAGTGATCAAATCTCCCACATGTCTCTCAAATCAGAATGATTTGAACTACTTATTCCTGTTGGAAACTGTATTTTATGCACGGAACGTGCTGGTCTAATCTCTAGACTAATGTCATTCTTGAACAATAAATATCATGACTCAAATTGACAGAACCAATGACCATGAATCATCGGAAACAGTTCCGGAATCTGATAATCCAGCGAACCATCGTCGGGATCATTATAGCAGTAGTCCTAGGCTCTGCAATAATCGCAATCACACCTGGATTCAGATATGAGGCAATTACTATAGAACCTGATGACGAAATCTCAGGCACCTCTGGTGTATCAGTACTCTCTGAGGATGGTACAGGTTCCTATGAGGTGGATCTCCTCCGGACCAATGACTTCTCTCATGAGACTGGATGGAGTCTCTTTCAATACGCACCCACTCCTGAATCTGAGTTGCTGTATATCAATACGACAAATGGTATACAGGTGACGGGTTATAATGCAGAATTACGGATGTATCGATTTCTCAACATATTAATCGAAGACTATGAGGAGGTCATCTTTTCTTTCAGATTTCAATCACTTAATGGACCACTAAGTTGTGGGATGCAATTGGAATTCGCAAGAGGTAGGACGATAATTGATGAGGTAGAGGAGGTCGTCGAATGGGATGAGGGTGAGGAAGGCGTCTTCAGCATCGAGGTACCTCTAGATGTACTCAGGGCACGGTCCGACCTTTGGATTATGCAAGTGCTATTCGAGATTCAGATTAAGTTTCCAGAGAATGGGATCGCCAACGTGTGGGATGCCAGAGTGGAGGCTGTCAGTTCCGCGCAATTGTTCTCAACCACGTTCAATCTCTTGGACACTGAAGGACATCCACTGTTTGGAACCACTACAAATAGATTGGTCTTCGCTCCCTACCTGAATATATCCACAGAGTCACATGATTCTTACTCATTCATCATGCCTATTGTATCAGATGACACACTATTCCTGCCTGCAGGTAACTACTCTCTCAGTTATGGCTGGTATATCTTCGAACATTATCCTCAAGAAGGATCTTTTGAGTTGAGTGTCACACCAGACTCTGAGACCTCAGTAGATATCTATTACAGTGTGACCCAATTATCCGTTGATGTTAATCTGGACACCTTATTTGATGTACGCCTGTATGCGTCATTTGATGGAGGGTATATTCGCGATCTGGTGGGTTGGTACGATTTCCACTCTTCCTACTCGTCATCCCTACTTTTTCCTGTTGGATTTGGGGCATATTCGATGCAAATTCGAGTACACCATCAAAATAACTTTGCATATACTGCAGAATTCAACTCATCAGATACTCATCATCTGCGACTGACGATAAACCTACCTCTCATCAACTTCTTTGGATATGCGCTTGACATCGTTCAACTTTTGGTTGTTGTGGTCATAATCGGGGTTGTGATCGCATCGATTATTAGTTTGAGACATGCTACTACACCACTTCCTCTAAGGAATGTCACACGAAATCGGAGGACACTGTCTTTCATACTGTTAATACTGAGTTATTTTCTTCCATGGGTGTCATATGGTAGTATTATGAACACCTACATCGGTCAGTTAATTCAAGTACAAACCTTCTCCCCCGCTTCTGGATTGAATACAGTACGATATTTACCAGGAATAAGTTTCGTTTACTTCACCCCCAATCTTTTTAGTTTCATCTGGCAGTTTCTATTGTTCTGGCTCCCTGTACTCTATATTCTGAAACAGATAATGGATGATGCTCCAATTAGACTGAATATGAAGAATATCCTCCCACCAACAGTTCCAGGGATTTTTGGCCTGACAGTGTACCTAATTCCAGGATCGGGTGATGCTGAATTTGGTTCTCTTCTTGCATTCGTGGCATTCATGGTGATAGTCATAGAGGCAGTTGCCCGAAGATACAAATTGTACGAAAGATTCTCCAGACACTAGGGGCTGGAAATTATTAAGGACAGCGAATCAGATCTCCCAATTATCTTCGAACTAGGTCCAACAACTTGGAGAGTTCTTTTGAAACTCATAGCATTAAAAGAGCCTCTTGGGCCAAGGGAGATAGCAAGACGTCTTGAGATGAGCAGTCATACTGTGGCTCTATATCACCTAGATAAGTTACAAAAGCACGGATTGGTTGAGAAGACGCCCCATGGTGACTATCATATATCACCAGATGCGGACCTCGGGTTTCTCGATAACTTCCTCTATGTTCGGTTTAAGGTGATACCACGTGTCTTTGTGTATGCAGTCTTGGTGACAAGTTTACTGGTGTTCTATTCAGTATTCGTTGGCATTGACTACAATGTACACAGTATCTTTGCACTCACTATCGGTCTGATTTCGTCAGTCTTTCTCTGGGCCGAAGTGTATAGAATTTGGTCAGGTATCCCGTAGCCATTCATGGTTGCGTAGATTGGAGCTATTTGTGACCCTCTAAGGTGACTCTCAATTATATACTAGCTCTAGCAGCTCAGCATGTAATCGATAATGGGAGATAGATGATACATTGGCGAAAGAATCTCCAAACAAAAAGCGACGACCCACTATCAAGGATATGATTACCCGACCATTATATCATGCACCGACAATCTCTCCTGATGGAAAAAGGGTCGCATACAGCAAAATTGAGCTCGACTTGAGTAACAATGGAATGACTGGAAAATTCTACATCTACGATGTTGAAACCAAGAAGGCACACTACATCTTTGCAGATGGAGCATACGTCAACTGGCTCGATAACGATAGATACTCAGTTGTCAGACACTCTCCATCCGGTAATCCCCGATGGTCTGACATCTACATTGTTGATGGACTTGGTGAGGGCATGCGAATCGGGGGACACTCATCTCCTCTCATGTTCCATGCACCATTTGCTGAAGGGTTCATCTATCTCGCCAACAAGTCCACACAGACATCTCATGTGGGAGATTTCGTTCATGTTGAGAATGGACAGACCTCTCGTGCTGTCTATTATGTCAGTACTGAACGGTCGATTCAGAATGCAGAGCAGGAGCGCAAGCACTTCGAAGAGGAAGCATTCTCATCCCCTCTGGATACATTCGAAATAACAACCAACCTGAACTCGAAATATCACATCACCTCAGTTGTGGTTTCGCCTAACAATGACGCAATCTATCTGAACTGTCAGATTGGAACTGAACTGATTCATGAACGTGACACTATCTGCTTCAAGGTCGAACTTGACCCTGAGTCAATTCTCGAGCTTGCTGATGGTGTTGGACTCGAAAAGGTCCTCTCATCATTGACATTTCACGAGCTCGCCCTGCCAAAGGAGTTCATCCTAAAGGCAGTTTCTCCTGATGGTACAACATTGCTGTTGACTGGTCCTGTACCTAGCGCGTCTGTCCAACCACGAGATGATCTCTGGATTATCTCAGACTCTGATGCCTTCAGTCTGGAGACCCCTGAGGACCCGTTTACGCATCTCACACTGATATCCGAGAATTTGGATAGAGTACCTCAAGATGTCCACTGGACCAAGAATGGAATATACGTGGCTCACTGGGAAGAGAGCAGGATTCTCATCTCGCAACTGTTCGAGTCCGGAGAGTTCAAGACCTTTGACTTTGGTCCGGTCTCTCCAAAGTTCCAATTCAGTATCAATGACAATGGTGACATAGCCTTCTGTGGGGTCTCGCCTACTGCAATGCAAGAGGTCTATGCTGGTTCTCTTGAGAATGGTGTGGAGCGAGTAACAACTACAACTGAGGACTTTGCTCATCTTGACCTTGGCACTGTGGAGTCAATCAGGTGGCAGAGTAAGGATGGGACCGAGATTCAGGGCATCCTGAGGAAGCCCTCCGACTTTGACCCATCAAAGAAGTATCCACTACTTCTCTACCCACATGGTGGACCAAGGGCCAGTTCATTCCTCTCTCTTGTATCAAACGAGTTTGCCCATCCAGTTCACTCACTCTTAGCGAAGGGAGTCCTAATATTGGAGCCCAACTACCGAGGAAGTATTGGGAGAGGTCGTGAGTTCATGGACTTGAACCAGAACAATCTTGGTGTTCATGACATGTGGGACCTTGAGTCAGGAATAGACTATCTCATTGAGCAGGGCTTTGTGGACGAGAACAGGATTGGAAGTATGGGTGGAAGTCAGGGTGGCTATCTCAGTGCGTTTATTGGTATGCACACAGACCGCTGTGCAGCAGTTGCAGTGTTTGCTGGAGTCAGTAGTTGGTACTTGTACTACATCGGATCTGACTCACGACACACGGTCTATCTGAACGGTACTCCATTTGAACCAGAGGCTCGAGAGGCCTATCGAGAGAGTGCGCCGATATCAGCCATTGATAGAGCAAAGACTCCAATGCTACTACATCATGGCGATAGGGATGAACGTATCACAGTGGTTAGCTCTCAGGAGATGTACCGAGCTCTGAAGGACAAGGGTGTTCATACCGAGCTGTTCATTCTCCCTGGTAAGGGACATGGATTCCCATCACCACGCGAGAACTACTCCATAAGCCTGCACGAGTATAGGTGGTTCTGTCACTATCTGCTTGGTGATGAACTAGATCTGTTCAAGGACGATTTTTAGTACGTCTCATCCCTGCATTATACACAGTCTATAGTTCTTTGGGCTTGAAGTCTTTCAATTGAAGTATAAGAACAGGACCAGTGTTGTCGATGAAAAGAATATCAGAGGCAGATAGAAGGATGGCAGTGTTTTCATTTTCGTAAATTACGAACTGATAATACGAGTCCTCCCATTTCTGGATTTTGGAGATCTCACACAAAGTTTGCCCATAAGCTTCAACTCGCACTCCCTTTTCATTGGCCTTGGCTTCAGATAACACATTCTTCAGAACATCAAATATAGGGTATCTTGGCATGATATCACCACATAGCATTACTAGTGAATGATAAGGAACTCATTGATAGTGAAAAATGAATCGGGAGACACACACTCATCACTTCATGATATTATGGTATGAGTCATTCGGAGCTGTTTCGGTTTTCACTCCACAACATCATCCACTTTTGTCATTCGTAGCTAAGGACGACCTCATTCTGGAACCTAACTACCTATTGGGAGAGGAACTAGACCTCTTTAAGGATGATTTCTAGTACTTCAATCTGTTACCTACGTTTAATGATAATTATCACTATGATTACAATAACAAACCCTCCAGCCACCAGAGTCAGAATAAGAACACTTGAATCCGGTGTTCCAGGACTCGGTTCTGTTGTGGATGTTGTTGAAGTATTGGGAGTTGTAGTCACGGTTGTTACAGAACTGGTTGAACTTGTCGAGGTTCCGATTGATGTAGTGGATGTTGTATAGGTGAGAGTGCTTGTCGATGTTGTTGGTGATGATGTTGGAGTTGTTACTACCGTTGTTGATGTAGTCGTAGTTGTAGTCGTTGATGTGACAGTGGTAGATGCAGAACTCACCGTAAATGAGTAAAAACTTCCATCATTGTCTTCTATTGCAATATTGTTGTTAATTGATGCGTCTCTTGCGAAGATATAGTAATCAATTACTGAATCTGCTGCAAATGGGCCTATTGTAGTGTTATAGAGCGAACCATAATCAATACTCATGGCACTATAGTACCATGAACCTCCGTTTATTCTGTATACAGTCGCAACATATGCAAGACCCGATGTATCGACAATCTCTGCAGTTACTACAATTACATCATCGGAGTGAGGTGCCAGTGGACTATGACTGATGGAATCAATTATTGGTGTTTGATCGTCTGAAGATCCAACCTGTATTGAGTAGTACATTCCATGATTATTATCGATTGCATCATTGTTATTCGGACTTGTATCTAGTGCAGTTAAGTAGTAGAAGATCTGAGTGCCTTCTGTATATGGTCCCAGCGTTAGCGTATAGGTATAGCCCACAGAGTTTGTCATATTTTCGATGACCCATGATCCATAGTTGATTCTGTAGTGAAGTGATACAAAGTCGATACCAGTTTCATCCGTGACATTAGTCCTAATCTCTATTGCATCAGTCCCATTTGGACGCTCTGGAAATACAACAGGTATCTCAATCAAAGGCCCATCAAAATCATGGTGAAGAATTGTGTACGAGTAATAGAATCCCTCATTATCATTCACATACATATTTTCCTGAGCAGACGAGTCGTTGGCTGAAATATAGAACTCAACGAAAGTTCCAACAGCCATCTTGGGGATTGAGAATGTATAGACCCAATTGGATCGCTTGGTCATTTCTCTGATTATCCATCCTCCAGAGTTATTTCGGTAATTGATAGTCGCTGAGGACACTCCGGATATGTCGGATATCGAGGTCGTGACAATCACATCGCTATTTTCTACTGGTGTTCTTGGACTGTAGGATACTTGGGCTATTGATGGACCCGTGTAGTCATTCGAGATAGTGAGGTTCAGTATATCAACACCAAATTGCTTTCCTACGGAATATATTGTATTGTTATAATACGTGACACCAACAAAAGTCGTATCGGAATAGGAACCGATTCTAATTGCCTGGGTTGGTGCTGATGGGTCTGATACATCTATTATATCAATTCCTTCTGAGTAAAAGGCTCCGAAGAGATATTTCCCACACAGATACGAACTATACGCACCTGGCCCATACTTGGTGATTGGAATTGGTGACTCCGGATCTGTGATATTGAGAATCTCAATGCCCTGATCACGGTCTGCGACATAAGCAACATCTTCACGAACACAGACACTATACACTTCCCCGCCATCATCATAGGTTACGAGTTCAACAGGATTCTCTGGATCTGTGATATTGAGGATCTCGAGTCCATAGTAAGGGTCTGCAACATATGCAAAATCTCCTTGAACATACAGGTCTCTATCATCCCCTCCTGTGATACATCTGCCAATCTCAGCTGGTTCCCGAGGATTTGATACATCGAGAATGTACACTCCCTTTACACTATCAGCAACATACACATAATTATCATCAACAAAGACACCCTCAATATTGCCATCATTTCTAAACGAGCCTACCTTGACTGGATTTCTTGGATCTGATACATTGACTACAATCATGCCCTTATCATATGCAGCAAGATATGCTAGGTTGTTCTTTACATGCACATCGTAGACACGAAGATACTCATTGTAGTTCCCAATAACTTCAGGTTTGGTTGAATCGGATACATTCAGAATCATTAATCCCTGATAGCCATCCGCGATGTATGCAATCTCATCATCCACCTGAATGTTCCATGCATAGTTTCCCCACTGATAACATCCAACTTTGGTAGGTCCTTGTGGATTAGTACCATTCAATACACTTAGTCCATCGTCATATCTTGTTACGTAAATGAGGTCATCCAAGGCAAAGATATCTCTAGTACTCCGACCGTAGTAGTCAACAATATGCGGATTGGATACATTGGATATATCGACGACCTTCATTGTACTACTGTCTCCTGCAATATATGCAAAGTCGCCGAAGATATGCAGGTTACTGCCCCCAAAAAGACCTCCCAGAGTTGCTACCTCAACAGGACTTGATAAGTCAGATATGTCAAGAATCTC
>JAEOST010000306.1 GCA_016840245.1 Candidatus Thorarchaeota archaeon | reverse complement strand
CTAGAGTAATGAGTATCAATGCTCAGATGATGACAGCTCGTTGCAAACCATATCTCATATTCATTATTCCCTTCATGGCAATTTTCTACTTACTAAGTGCTATGTATGGAAATACAATCGTAGCAGTGATACCATTCCATATTGAGGAAGTTCTCTTCTTCATGAAGGACTGGCTTGGATTTACTACCGATGCTGGTTTTGGTTTGACATACTATTCTTGGTATTTGCTAACCAGTTTTGGTCTAGGTGGTTTTGTTAGGAAGATCTTTGGTCAAGATGCAATGGGTGTCTAATTCGGATTCTTCTGTTCAGTTTTAACAAACCAGAGGACCGCAATAGCTATAGCCGCCACTATGAATGAGAATTGAAATGCCATTAGTGGTACATATGATTCCCACAGAAATCCCATGATGAAGCCTGCGGGAAGTGCAGTAAGACCAGTTGCTAGTTGGAATGCACCGATAATGCTTGCTCTTCTCTCCTCCTCAACTAGGTCTGACACCAAGGATGTCTGCACAGGATCAAGGGCTCCATTCATCAGACCAAAGAGAATGAAGAGTGGTATGACTGTCAGAGAATCAGTGACAAAATTTACCCAAAGTGATGTTAGCATTAATAGAACAAATGCAAGAAGTAGAATTGGTTTCCGTCCTATGGAATCAGAGGCTCTTCCAAATGGATACGAGCTGGCTGCATAAACCAACGTGAACAGAATATAGAGCAATGGCAGTGCTGCTTCGCCATATCCAAAACCTTCAGAGTATAGCATTAAGAACGAATAGCTGAAAGTACCTAGGGCGAAGAGAATTGATGCAAAGAAGAATAATTTTAGATTTTTATCAAGACCCCGAAACGTCACACCCTTGAAAACATCTTTTCCACGTTTCTCCTTGATTAAAACAGCTATGACAATTACCGAGCCTAAGCTTGGTATCGCTGCAAGGAAGATAATACCATAATAGCCAAAATAACCGAAGAGCAGGAATGTAATCACAGCTCCTAAGACAGCACCAGCCGTATCTAGTGCTCTTAGGATTCCGAATGCTCTACCTCTCTTTTCCTCTCCAGCCTCTGCAGCAACTATGGCATCTCTTGGTGGTCCCCTTATTTTTCCAAATCGGTCAGCTGACTTCCAGAATATAATTTGATAGAATCCGTATGAGATCAGAAATCCTAGTCTTCCAATTACAGAGAGGAGATATCCCAAGGTGATGAAAGCCTTCCTCTTACCAGTTCTATCTGATGAGTATCCAGCTCCTAACTTTGAGAGAGATGTAATGGTCAATGCAAGACCATCAACCACACCTACCTGAAACACATTGAGTCCAACTATATTGGTCAGAAAGGTTGGCCAGATTGGTGCAATCATATCTGACCCCGCATCGTTGAGAAATGATGCAGTCCCGAATACTAGAACAGGATCTCTTTTAGTGGACTTTTCATCTAACACCTCTTCTTCTCCCATAGAATCACATTTAGAATGACATATCTTCCTTCTGATATTATTTAGCCTTAGGATAAGGCATTTGAAAAAATAGATGCATCAGTTTCCAATATAGAAAAATATCCACCTTCGTGCTTCTATATTAATAGTAGATTATCGAATTTTCCGCCGTGTTTATTTATTGGTTTTACATTAATATTGAATTAATTCGGAATATTCTATCAAAGTAAGATTAATTCTGGATATATACCAGACAAGAGTCTGGAGTCAGAAATGGCACAGATTCAGTGAATACTCCACAAGGGTGATGAAGACGACGGAAAAAGAGCACTACCCTATTGATCTATACGTTCTGATTCTGTGCTCAGTGGTTGTATTTATGGCTGTAGAGATGACTCGTCCCATCATCCCTCTTCATGTAACTGCTATGGGAGCAACAACATTTGAATTGGGGTTGATTGTAGGAATATTGTCCTTTACTTGGATAATATTGAAGATACCAATGGGCATACTTTCAGGGCGTCATGCTGGCGTCTTTGTCATACTATTGGCAATCTTTGGACAGAGCTTAAGTCAATTCCTCTACTCAATAGCTCCTTCCTATGTTTGGTTCTATCCGATCCAGGTTTTACATGCAATCTCAACCGCTGCTTTAGTCCCAATGGCAATCTCAGTGTCACAAAACCTAGCTCCAAAAGGAAAATCTGGTGAGATTATGGGTGTATTTCTCACATCCTATGGTCTTGCTAATAGTATAGGACCCCTCTTCTCTTCATACTTGTTGACTTTTATGTCATACATTCAAGTCTTTCAAGTAGCATCCATCGTTCCACTTCTAGGCATTCTACCTCTATTTGCATTAAAGAAAACAAAGAGTCTTACGCATGCAATAGAGGAAGAAGACGAGAGTCCAATCGCTTCCCTGAACAATATAGTCCACTCCCGAAATCTGATGATCCTCACATTTCTTAGGTTCGCGTATGCAATTACTTATGCTTTCTATATCACTTTGTTTGTTGTCTATGCAGAAAACATTCTACTGTTAGCTCCATCACTAATTACGTTTCTCTTTGGAACTCGCGGATTATCTGATATGATCCTAAGAATTCCTGCTGGAAGACTAGTAGATAGAATAGATTACAAGTGGATGATTATAGGCGCAGGTGGAGTCCTATCTCTTGTGTACATTCTGATAGTTGAAATTACAAACTTCTATCTTCTTTTTGGAGTCATGGTTGTTTTTGGATTGGCTGTAGGAATCCGAGTTGTGTCAGAGTGGACCTTGTTAGCAGATGAATCACAAGATAGTTCAAGAAATGTAGCAGCAGCTTATCTATCAACTATTTTCAATGTTGGTTCAACTGTTGGTGCTGTCCTTGCAGGGATTCTAGCTACGCTTTTTGATATTGTCTTTGTTTTCAGGTTTGCCGCTTTTCTGATGTTTATCACATTTTTAACCTCGTTCCTTATTAGTAGTCGTGATAAAAACGACAATCCTGAATAATAATTCCAAAAATAAGATATATCGGTTATTATTATTCTAATATTCGGTGTTCCTTTGAGCGACTATGAAAAAATAGCTAAAGTTGTTGATGAGAATCTAGAGAATCATACTACTACTCTGCAAACGCTTGTAAAGCAGCCAAGCGTCTCAGTTCTAAAAGATGGAACTAAGGAATGTGCAGAACTTATAGCTGATAGGATGTCAAAAATCGGATTCAACACTGTAGATGTCTATCCAGTTAGTGGTAATCCTATAATTTTTGGCAAGTATGAGAGCAAATCTGATCCAAAGAAAACCCTTCTTCTTTATGGTGCATATGATAGTAATCCTGCTGAAGAGGAGAAATGGAGCATTCCACCTTATGAGGCTAGAATAGTTGACCATCCTGAAAAGGGTCGGATTTTAGTTGGCAGAGGGGTCAACAACAAACTC
The DNA here is from genome assembly GCA_016840245.1 of Candidatus Thorarchaeota archaeon. Next base: position 681 of record JAEOST010000306.1, on the reverse strand, counting down.
AAGATAGTTGGTATATTGAATGCCATCGACAGTATCAAGAAAGCTCTAGGGGATATTCCTGTTGACATTGTGGTGGTCTTTGATGGGGAGGAGGAAATGTTTAGCCCAACACTTCCTCAATTTCTAAAAAAGTATGAAAAAGAGATCAAAATTGCAGATGGTCTGTATATGCCCTTTTGCTCCCAGAATTCTCAGGGCGTTGCCAGAGTACAGCTTGGTTACAAAGGAGTTCTATACTTGGAGCTTACTGCTTCAGGGAAATCTTGGGGCCGTGGACCGTCTGAGTTCGAAATACACAGTATGCATCGTCCTGTTGTTGATAATCCAATTTGGCGTCTCATTGATGCCTTGAAATCCATGGTTGGTGAAGATGGTAATGAAATATTGGTGAAAGGGATCATGGATGATGTTGTACAGCCTGAACCAGCATTTTTTGAATTGATTGACAAACTGGCCAAGGACTTTGATGTTGAGGCCTATAGAAAGGGACTTGGTGTAAAACACTTCGCACGTGGAGAATCGGATTCAAAGGAACTACTTGAACATCTCTTATTCACATGTCAAATCAATCTCGATGGTATTTGGGGTGGATACACGGATGTTGGTCCCGAAGCAGTAATTCCTGAAATCGCTCAAGCAAAACTCGATATCAGATTGATTCCAAATCAAAAGACAGAGGTG
>JAEOST010000031.1 GCA_016840245.1 Candidatus Thorarchaeota archaeon | reverse complement strand
CAATCCACGTCTCGCAGTTGATGAAATAATCCGTACAGGATCAGTAGAGGTAACAGGAAGAGAGTGGAACTGTACGTACTGCCTGATGTGTGAACAAAGATGTCCAATGGGAGTAGCGCTTAGTGAGATTCTGATGAAAATAAAAAATCTCTCATCACACGATGGCAAGGTACCTCCAGGGATAGTTGAGATGATGGATGTTATTCGATTCACAGGGAAAATTACACATGCGTCATCGAGTACTGATAAGAAACGGAAAGAACTGGGATTACCCGAGCTTCCAAAGGTGGATCCTGAAGCGATTCAAGCACTATTCGAGCTAACCGGGGCATCTGACAGGATGACCCGCTACCGAGAGGCGGAGGTTGACCCCGAATGAAATATGCATTCTTTGTGGGGTGTACGATTGCAGACAGATTGCCATTCGTTGAGAAATCAATTAGAATGGTTGCTCCTGAGTTTGAGATTGAACTGGTTGACATTCCATTCACCTGTTGTCCCGAACCAAATGCAGTGAGGTCCTTCTCAGATTATACCTGGTTAGCTATGGCTGCTAGAAACCTGGCTGAAGCTGAAGAACAAGGCCTAGATATAGTAGCTGCGTGTGCCGGATGTTTTGAGTCCCTATCAATGGCTAAACACAAACTAGATACTGATTCTGAGGCTAAGACTACTGTCAATCAAATGTTATCAACGATAGGGAAAGAGTACAAGGGTGAAGTAAAAGTATTCCACCTCTTACAGATCTTCTTTGACGATATTGGAACAGAGAGTATTGCCAAGAGAGTCATCAATCCATTAGATATGAAAGTGATAACACATCCAGGATGTCATCTTCTTAGACCTGATAATATTCTTGGAGTTGATGATGCAGAGATACCAACAAAATTGGACGATTTAGCAAGAGTCCTAGGTATGGAACCAATGGACTACATGGACAAGACAATGTGTTGTGGGGCAGGAATTAGAGGTACGAACCGAGATGTTGCATTTGCTGTGTTACGTGACAAAATGGACTCAATGATGATGGTAAATCCAGAGGCTGTAGTGGTATTTTGTCCTACATGCTTCATCTCGTTCGAAGGTGGACAACGTGTGGTCAACCGTATGTTTGAAAGAGACTACAAAGTTCCGGTTTACTACTTTACTGAACTCCTTGCCATTGCAATGAATCTACCCGGAGTTGAATCAATCCTAGAAGGTCATAGAGTAAAGGGAACTCACCCACTTTTAGATGGCTCAGTACAATCAGAGATGGAAGTAGCAAATAAATCCCCAGCTGAATAAGATGGGGAATTACACTCTGCTTACAGATGGTAAAAATCGTCCGGACTTTGTCATATAGTCGCGATACTCATCGCCAAATTGGGTCAAGAGTAACTCTTCCTCGGTTTTTGCTATAGAATAGTAACCTGGAAATCCAACAAGTAATACTAAGCTGACAAGTGACGGTAACATCAAGATAAGACCTGTAAAACAAAAGAAATAGGAAGTGTAGGATGGGTGACGAACTCGTGCATATGGGCCATATGTTATGAGCTTGTGGGACTCCCTCATCACCCATGAGGTTGCCATTTCCTGCCGAACATATCTAGACCACCCATGGATGATTATACCAATAGCTAAGAAAAATAGACCGGAGATCCAAATGATAAGTGGAGGATCCACTAGAGGAATAAGTACTAGAATCAGAAATTGGTCACCTCCAATCATCCAGGTTATTGGAAGTATGGAAACTAAAAAGAAAGACAGGAATGTGCTAACCATCACTGCGGCCATAGCTGAACGGGGAACGTTATGACTTGGTTCCTGAAAACGTGAAGCACCACTCGCAGTGACCTTCTTGAAGTCCAGGTACAAATGTAATCCCACATCAATAAGAATCAGTACAGCGACGATTGGACCTACGAAGAAGAAATCAATCATGGACTCTAACTATCAAACATTCCTTTTCTCTCTTTACAATTATTTCCCGAATACGTAACCCTTTATTACCCCTTATTGTCCGGCCGCATACCGCTCAGTAGGTAAAGATCTCTGAACCTGAGGAAAGAATCATGCCTGAGAAACGAATTGGAGTATTCCTATGTCATTGTGGCAGTAACATTGCGGGTGTCATCGATATTGATAGAGTGATGGCGTCCTTAGGGGACATAACAGATGTTGTCCACGTTGAAGATTACAAATACGTATGCTCGAAACCAGGACAGCAGATTCTAATTGATAGCGTTAAGAAACATCAGCTTGATAGAGTTGTCATTGGCTCCTGTTCTCCACGGATGCATGAACTCACATTCAGAGACACAGTTCGAAGAGCAGGACTCAATCCATTTCTTTTAGAAATTGCAAACCTCAGGGAACACGACTCATGGATACACTCTGATGATCCCGATGCTGCCACTGAGAAGGCTATTGACTTAATTCGTATGGCAATTGCACGAGCCAGATTACTGGAGCCTCTCGATGAACAAGAGGTCACAATCAACCGGTCTACGTTAGTAGTTGGAGCTGGAATTGCAGGAATCTCAGCTGCACTGGACCTAGCAAATGCAGGCTTCAAGGTATATCTTATCGAGAAAGAACCCACTATTGGAGGAAAGATGGCCCGATGGGACAAGACGTTTCCAACACTCGATTGCTCATCATGTATCCTGACTCCAAGGATGGCTGAAGTTGGTAGTCATCCCAACATCGAACTCTTAACAATGGCAGAGATAGATGAGGTCGATGGATATGTTGGTAACTTCGAAGTCACTATCCGTCAAAAACCCAGGTACGTTGATCTAGAGACCTGTACTTCTTGCGGCGACTGCTCAGACATCTGTCCCGTAGATATTCCCTCTGCATTTGATGCCCAACTAACATACAGAAAAGCAATCTATATCCCATTTGCACAAGCTGTGCCATCAGCCTATCTCTTAGACATGGACAACTGTCTAGGTGTAGATGCTGTACGATGTGGGAAGTGCAAAGTGGCCTGTGAGGCAGGGGCTATCAACTATGATGATGCTGAACGTACAATGAAGATTGAGGTTGGCACGATCATTGTGGCAACAGGATTCGACATCTTCGATGCTGCTCTGAAGGAAGAGTATGGATACGGACTATTTCCAAATGTTGTTAACATAGCGGAGATTGAGCGTATGTTGAGCTCAGCGGGTCCAACACAGGGACACGTCGTAAAGCCCTCTAATTTGGAGGAACCAAAGAAGATTGTCTACATTCAATGCGTTGGTAGTCGTGATGAACGTACGCACAAGTACTGCTCACGAATTTGCTGTATGACTGCAATAAAGCAGGCTAGAATGATCAGAGATAAGACTGGTGCACAGATATGGGTGTTCTACATTGACCTGCGTACATTTGGCAAAGGCTATGAAGAGTTCTACGAATCCACAGCAGCAGCAGGGGTTACATTCGTTCGTGGTCGAGTGGGTGATATCGTTCAGAACGATGACAGAACACTAACTGTCAGAGGTGAGGATACACTCCTTGGTAAACCGATTAATCTGAATGATATTGATTTGGTAGTACTATCAACAGGGGTCGTATCATCAGAGAGTGCAGTCAAGGTCGCAAAGGTCCTGAACCTAAGTAGGTCACCTGACGGATTTCTTATGGAAGCACATCCTAAACTCAGACCAGTTGACTCGTTCAACGAAGGAATCTTTGTAGCGGGAATGTCTCAAGGTCCAAAGGACATCCCTGATACCGTGGCTCAGGCAAAGGCTGCAGCCTCTGGAGCTATGGCCCTCATGGGTAAAGGAAAGATTTCTGTAGAACCATACTACTCTGTAGTGGATGAGGACAGATGTGCGGGATGTCGTGTGTGTATCTCTGTGTGTCCATACAATGCAATAACGATTAATGAACGTGGCTTCTCAGAAGTGAATCCAGCACTCTGTAAGGGGTGTGGAACATGCACGTCTACCTGTCCAAGCGGTGCAATTGCTTCACAACATTATACTGACGGACAGATTGCTGCAATGATCGAGGAGTATCTCTCAGCACAAGAACAGTAAAGACTGACCAATTCACATTGGTCAAGTAGATTGGTGATGCCAATTGGATAAGTCACGACTAACAGTCGCGGTGTTAGCAGGTGGAAACTCTAAACGATTTAAGTCAGAGAAAGCGCTGGCTAAATTCAAAGGGCGCATTCTACTTGAGCATATGGTAGACATTGGAAGAACTCTGACAGACAGTGTTTTTGTAGTCGTATCTGATGAGGAACAAAGAGAGAGTTATAGTGCGTACATTGATTCTGCATTCATCAAGACCGACCCCGATGGCAGTGTGCAGTGTGCTCTTACAGGAGCGCTCACTGCGTTTGAGTTCACAGAGACTCAACATGTCCTCCTACTTCCAGTTGATTCGCCTCTTGCTAATGTACGACTACTGAGATCATTAGTAGGACTTGCAGATGGACATGGAGCTGTAGTTCCGTCGTGGCCTAATGGGTACATTGAACCACTCCACTCAGTGTATCTTGCGGAGCATGCATATGAGAGAGGGTTAGAAGTGATGGAAAAAGGTACAGCTAAGATGAGGGACTTCTTGGAGGCTCTGTCAAATGTACTCTACGTATCAACTGAAGTCCTCAAAGTTCACGACCCTGAGCTGAAAACATTTTCCAACATCAACACCGAGAGAGACCTAAGAGAACTCCAAAAGCAAACAAAACAGGAGAACTAGATACCGAGATTCTCATGTCTAATCCTACAGGTCCCCTCGTGTCCTACCATACAAGGACCATATGGATCTTCGGGAACGCATCGCTTATTGAAGAGGGGACATTGTGTTGGATCTACTATCCCCAATATGACTTCATGACATCTGCACCCTGGCAGGATGTCTATTGACTCAGCAATCGGGATATCGAAACGTTCGCGAGTGTCATATTCTCGAAACGCGTCACGGAGGTAAAGACCAGATTGTGGGATGATTCCAAGACCTCTCCAAGGCGCATCACCTACTTTGAAAACATCATCCAGCACCTTCTGAGCAACAAGATTACCCTCAGGTTTCACGACACGGGTGTACTGATTCTCAGATTCAGCTCTGCCTTCCTTAATT
>JAEOST010000305.1 GCA_016840245.1 Candidatus Thorarchaeota archaeon | reverse complement strand
CCTAGGAAACACGATTCTGTAGGAAATCCACCACCGTTCTACCAAATCCGCATAGTGAATGATATAGGAGAAGATCTCCCAATCGGTGAGATTGGTGAAATCGTCGGACGCGGACCTACACTAATGACAGAGTACTACAAACGTCCAGAACTGACCGCCCAGGCCATCAAAGAGGGATGGCTCTATTCAGGAGATTTAGGATACATCGATGTCGATGACTTTCTCTATCTAGTTGATCGGAAAAAGGACATGATCATTTCAGGGGGCGTGAACGTCTATCCAAAGGATATCGAAGAAGTGTTAGCCCAGCATCCCGCAGTGATGGAGGTTGCTGTCTTTGGGATTCCCGACCAAAAATGGGGTGAAACCCCTATAGCTGCAGTAAGACTAAAACAACCTGATATGGTCACACCTGAGGAATTGATGCAATGGGTGAATGAAAGGGTGGGGGCGAAGTTTCAGCGAGTGCATCAAGTAGTGATTCTTGATGAGTTTCCGCTCAGTATGTCAGGTAAGATTCTAAAACGAGTCTTACGCGAACAATTTGCAACTAACAAGGAATAGAAATTCTAATAGTCACTGGATTTTTTCTTTGATAGGTTCAAACTCTAGAATAAGGTTGTCAGGGTCTTCATTCTTCTTGATGATCTTAAAAGCGTAAGATTCATCCTTCCTCGTCCAATCAATCCTCTCCTGTTTCAGTAATTCTTGAAAAAGAGAGTAGCACTCCGTCTCTATTGCTGTGAAGAGTTGCTTATTCTGATTTAATTGACCTATATCTATACCCCAGCGTAGGTATATGAAGCGACTAGCGAGCGTTTTACTTGGAATTCTAAGTGGTTTGATGCCCTTGAGATACGGTTGCATTGCTACTAACATCTCCAGGAACTCTCGCAAACACTTTGGAATATCCGCAATGACTTCAGGAGTCACATCAGGTTCGTGATTAGTAGCTTCACCATTCATAGGTTTGTCCTGATTGAGTGTTCATTCATCAATTTAACTACTATTTTCTGCTATAGTCTAGATTCATTGTCTGGTAGGATCTCTCTATTATTATCTTCAATACATCCATGTCCACATCTTCCAGTTTATTGATGTATAGGCATGATTTTCCAGTCTTGTGTTTGCCCAATTTTCCCAGTAATTCTTCGTACTCATCAAAACCCGGCATGATATAGACAGTCAGACTCTGTTTTCTAGGCGAGAATCCAACCTTGGGCATGTCCCCCTCACGTCCGGTTTTGTACTTGTAGTGATATAAACCAAAACCAACAATACTTGATCCCCACATAACAGGCTCTTCTTTTGTGATTGCTTTCATAATCCTTAGCAGTTCGAGACCATCTTCTCTTCTCCGAGGATGCTCTACTGCACTAAGGAATCCCTCAACACTAGCATCAGTAGGCTTGGTCTTATTCTCGCCCATAACTATAGTTAATGAACTAAGGATAAAATTGTTTCCTTTTAGCACATTACGTCAAATTATAAATGACCCACTACTTTGAGTCCTGATTTCTATTCCTAACCGGATCATCAGCCTTTAGAAGTACGAAGAAGGCAACTACGAGAATGAGTGAAGTTACAGCAAAGGGAAACATCCCAATAAGACCGGAATGGGATTCACCAACTACAGGAGTAGCAGTCAGGTCAGCTATGAAGCCAAGTAGAAGAGGTCCGACAACGAATCCGAAGTCACTGATCATTCGATAGAGGCCCATGGATATCTCGATTTTGTCCTGCGGCGATACATCTGTTACATAGGCCACACTCGGTCCCGACAAACCGATGACTGCCCCATATATTGCTAAGACAATTGACAGTGTTAGTATATCAGTAGAGAGAGGAATCAGTAGAATAATCACTGTACTAAGAATGATACATATTGCTAGAGGGGGTTTTCTCCCAACTCTATCTGAGATACTTCCTATAGGCACAATTGTGATTGCAGTTGTTATTGCTCCAATTGTGAGAACTATTCCAATAGCGCTCGAGTCCAATCCTAGGTTGTTTGCAGCAAATAGAGGCACCAGGGTGCTTCTCACTCCTGTTCGTAAGAGAAACATTGTGAAGACTGCGAATGTAACAAGTAGAAAAGAAGGATTGGATAAGACTTGTCGCATGTCACTCAGGATTTGCCTTGGCTCCAGACGTGATAATTCACTTCCAGAGATAGCTAGTTTGGGTAAAACCAGAGTTGGAATCACAGCTAGACCTGTGATTATTGCATAGGCAAAGAATGGGGCACGTATGTCATAGATGTCTGCAATGACTCCGCCGAAAGTAGGTCCGAAGATGGCTCCAAGAAGCAACATTCCCATGTACATACTCATCCACTGGCCTCGTTTCTCCTCTCCCGATATTTGAGCTAGGAATACTGTGGCTGTTGTGACGTACAGGGCTGAACCTGCACCCTCTATCATTCGAGCAATTACTAAGATAATGTAGTTGGGTGCATAACCAGCTAGAATAGATGAAGTTGAGATGAGAACTAAGCCCGAGATCATGATCTTCTTCTTATCGAACTTTCTTGAGAGGAGTCCTGCAGGCATATCGAGAAGCATTCTTGTAACCGCAAAGGCCGAAACTACGAAGCCCACAAGTGTATATGAGACCTGAAAGCTCTCCGCGTAAGTGGGAAGAATAGGAGAGACCATGCTCAGACCCAAGAGCACTAAGAATGTCACAAGAGAGAGGTTAACTACAGTGAAAATACTCCCCTCGTAGTCCGAGTTCTGTATTTTCTCCTCATCTAGTTCTTGATGCTCTTCTGACAAGATTAGTGACAGTCCTTGATAACGCAGACCCGATGTTCTCTGGCTAAAGTACTTTGAGTTGAAGTCGTCTTTTTTTTCAAAGTACCAAGTGATATCTCATCGGATTACATTGAATATGGATGGGAGTTTGCTGGAAGAAGCAGAAACAGTAATTGTAAAGAGGGCCTAGTGACAATAGCATTACAGTGACAATGAACAAAGTAGTTAGAAGGATAGCAGGTGTGTTGGTGTACCTAGCGTACTTCAATGTCTGTCTAATACTCGTTGCATATGATGTGTATCTGAATATCATCACCCTGTCGTTCATCATATTGGACCAGCTTCTCTTCGTTACAGACACAATGATAAGACCGGCCAGAGACAGAACGAAAACGGACACCACTACAAAATTAGTGGGACTTCTCTTCATCTTGCATCCATTTGTACTAGCATTGCTCTTCTATGAGAACATGTTTCTAACT
>JAEOST010000304.1 GCA_016840245.1 Candidatus Thorarchaeota archaeon | reverse complement strand
GTGCACCACTTATAGCAAGGGCGAGGGCTATTCTCCACTTTGGATTTATTCCTCCATATTCAGCTGCATCCTCGCTCAATCCCACAGCTCGCATCTCATATCCAAGCACTGTTCTGTTGAGTAAGAATGCAACAATAATTACTGCGATTATTGATAGGAAGAATCCAGAATGAAGATAATCCGAACCGAAGATCGGGTCCAATATTGCAGATGGATCAAGAATTGTTGTCTGAGCATTCCATTGATACTCGCCAGGTTCCTTCAATGGTTCTGAAGCAAGCCACGTTGTAAAGGTGACAGCAGTGTAACTCAGCATCATTGTTGTAACAACTTCATGAGCTCCACGATAAGCTTTCAAGAGACCTGGAAGGAAACCCCAGAGAAATCCTGCTGCTGCTCCAACAAATAGACATGCCAATTGATGGATGACTGGTGGAAATGGCACCCACCATACACTCACATATCCGAGTATCGCAGCTGCCATTGATCCCATGTATACTTGGCCTTCAGCACCAATGTTGAATAGACCACATTTGAATGCTAGGGCTACAGAAAGACCTGTCAGAATCAAGGGAGTTGCAAAGAAGAGAACTCTATCAAACTGACGCATTGCACCTTCGAACAATGCCGTATAAGCCACTCCAGGATCATAACCCGCGACTATCATAATCACTGTACTAACGATGATGGCAAGCACAACAGAAACAAGAGCCCAAATGATTGGTTTCCAGAAGTCCCATGTAAGAATTCGTTTCACCAATTTCACTGAATAAGCAATCAAAGAATCTACTGGACTGGTTGATTCCTGTTGCTCTCGTTCATCTTGAATGCTCTCGGGAAATGTCATTCGATACTAACCCCCTGTTCAATATCTTCACGAAGGGCTCCAGCCATCATGAGTCCCAATTCTTGGGGATCTGTCTGATCGGGCAATCTTGTACCAACTATCTGACCATCGTAGATGACACAGATACGATCAGCCATTGTACGAATTTCATCTAACTCAGCAGATATTAGAAGGATCGCAACACCTTCATCGCGTAGACGAAGCAATGTTCTATGAATGAACTCAGTCGCACCTACATCTAATCCTCGTGTAGGCTGTGCTGCTATTAATAGTCGCGGTCCTGCAGCTATCTCTCGTGCTACAACAACTTTCTGCTGATTACCTCCCGATAAAGTACTTGCTAGACTATCACTACCTGCAGTCTTCACTGAGTATTCCTCAATAAGAGACTCGGATATATCTGCAATTGAACCAAGACTGAGAACAGGAAGTCCCTTGCCTGATGCAAACGGTTGAAGATAATGTCGTCCCAGAACAAGATTCTCCTCAAGAGTGAATGATAGTATTAGCCCTCGTTTATGTCGATCTTCAGGAATATGACTCACACCGGTTCTGCGAACCTGCCTTGGTTTGACACCTGTGATATCTAACATAGCTGAGTCACAGGGAGCAGTCTCTATCGCTACAAATGCCTCACCAATAATCTTGAAATCTGTAGCAACAATTCTCGCAAGATATCCATAGATTAGGGTGTAAAGAAGCATACGAATAATCAAAACGTCGATACTAAATGATATCGTGGTTAGAATGACATTCTCAGCAATAACAAATGGAATTGATATGAGAGAAATGAAAGTGAGATACACAAATCCATGTGCTAACTTACCAATTCTTGTTTCTCTACATTGGATGTTCCATATCATCTCAGATAACGATGTATTCACAGACCCAGTGAGGTAAGCTATTCCAAAATAAAGAATGCCTAGATACAATAGGAAAATAATGAAATCTCCAATCACTAGAACGCCGAATAGGAAAGGAAGTAATAGAATGATATTCCAGAATAGTGCAATGCACAATCCATGAGTAACGTACTTGGTAATATTATACTCCCATATTCTTTCTGCTATGCCTTTCTCAAGAACAATAGATGGATCTGTCCGTACACACACCCTACCTCCAACTGGCTTTGTGAGTCCTGAAAGTGCCTCAACTAGCTCTGTCTGACCGTTACCCTCAACTCCAGCAATTCCAACGATTTCTCCAGCTCTTACTTCAAGTGATACACCTTTGACAACTAAAAGACCTCGATGGTCTCTGACTGCAAGGTGATCTACTGAGAGGATTGTATCTCTTGGTTGAGGAGGTGTCTTCTCTACACTGAAAACCACTGGACGACCTACCATCATTTGAGCTAAGTCTTCAGTTGAAGTGTCATCTCGATTTACTGTACCGACAAGCTTCCCATCACGAAGAACACTGATTCTGTCACATAGAGCCATTGTCTCACGCAGTTTGTGTGTGATGAGTATGATTGTCTTTCCTGCTTCTCTGAATAGCTTCAGGGTCTCAAATAGCTCATCAACCTCTTGAGGTGTCAATACTGATGTGGGCTCGTCGAGAATGAGGATATCAGCCTCCCGATAAAGTGTCTTGATTATCTCAACTCTCTGTTGGAGACCGACGGAGAGATCTGCTACCTTTGCAGTTGGATCTACCACAAGTCCGTTCTCCTCTGCTATCTGTCTTATTCGCTCCTCTGCATCTGAGAATCCGATTGG
>JAEOST010000303.1 GCA_016840245.1 Candidatus Thorarchaeota archaeon | reverse complement strand
TCTTGAAGGTGTCTGGATCGACAAGGATGTTAGATGTGTCAAAGTCACCATGGACAACACATGAATCAAACTGAAAGTTATCGGGATTGTCCAGAAATTCGGTGAACAAGACATCTATCCAGTTAGTAGATTCAGATTCAACACGAGGATAGACAAGACTTTGCACGCGGGAGAAGAATGATGCCCACTCATCACGATAGAGCTTCGGACTAAATGGAGCTGTGTCGTTCAGGCGAATCTTGGTTTCCTCTGAGTGAAGTTCTTCAAGAAATTCAGAAATCTGGATTGCAAGATACTTTTGTTGTGAGATGCTGGTTTCATCGTAAATTCGCGTGAGAGAGACCCCAGGTATCTTTCTATAGCCCACAACCGGAGTTCCAGTGTCTACATCAATGAACTCTGGTTTAGGAATCTGGACAGAGAGATGATTTCTGAGCTTATCCAGTGTCTTGACCTCATTCAGAAGCAACTCTTTGGACTCATGTCTGGGAACGTGTGCGCCAGCAAATCTCAAGATGTACTCTCCATTCACAATAAACACGTTGTAAGTTCCATGATAATGGAAATTGATTTCTAACTCCCTCTCTGGAAAGAATCTTCTCAAAGCAATTCTAACTTCTTCCATTGAAATGTCCGGTGGGTTGTTCTCCTCATACATCTCAACTCAGTTGGTTCGTATGAGAATGTAAGTCTTACCGACCATCAATGATTTTGAACTGACACACCTAAATAATGGGATGTCGTATCCTATGAGCATGTCCCGCATTGTCGTCATTGGTGGAAGCGGAGTTGTAGGAAGCGTCGCTGTTAGAACTTTAGTGAAGAGTGATGAGTTCGAAGAGATAATTGTTGCAGATCTTAATCATGCTGCATCTGAATCTCTAGTATCTGAATTAGGTAGTTCGAAACTCTCTGCTATTCAGTTGGATGCGACTGATTCTGTAGCGATAATGGACGCTGTCAAGAGCGCTGATGTTGTCCTGAACTGTAGTGGACCTTTCTATAAATTAGGACCCATCGTTTTACGGGCAGTCATCGAGTCTGGGATTGACTATGTGGATGTTTGTGACGACTACGATGCAACCGTTAAGATTCTAGAGATGCATGATGATGCGAAACAAGCAGGAATCTCTGCGCTAATTGGTATGGGGAGTTCTCCAGGTGTAGCAAATCTTCTTGCTCGATTATGTGCAGATGCGATGTTAGATGATGTAGAGTCAATAGACATTCTCCACGCTCATGGAGGTGAGCCCCACGAAGGAGCAGCCGTTGTTGCTCATCGATTCCATAGTATGACCTCCCCCATTCCAATGTATCTTGAAGGAGAATATGTGACAGTCGGTTATTTCGAAGAGAGTGGCATTGCCTTACAAGAAGAACATGACTTCCATCAAATTGGTCGATATCGATGCTATCCCTATCCCCATCCTGAGACCCTGACACTGCCAAGGTATATTGATTGTAAGAGAGTCACCAATCTTGGTTGTGTAATACCTCCAGAGTACTACGATTTGACAAGAAACCTTGTGAAACTCGGCTTGTCCAGTGAAGCGCCTATCAGTGTTGCTGGACAGGATATCACTCCATTCGATTTTACTATTGCATATATCATTCAGCAACGAGAACGAATCCTGCAAGAGACCGACTTTGGTGTGCAACGTGGGTGTCTGAAGATATCTATGAAGGGTACGGTGGAGGGAAGACCTCACCAGTTTGACTTCTCATTGTCTTCTGTTGGCGAGAGTATGGGTGAGGGTACAGGCATACCTGCAGCATTTGGCGCAATCCTCATGAAACGAGGCAAAATCACAGAGAAGGGAGTTCTCCCTCCAGAGGCATGTGTAGGACCTCTAGACTTCCTAGGACTGATGCAGGAGTTCCTTGGCCTTGAAGAAGCAACATCAGAGGGGTCTCCGTTAATCATCGAGTCAATAGATGCTGACGGGAATATTGAGAGAGTTTCACTGTAAACGGTAGATTCTATATGGTGGATTGCTCCTAAAGAGAGGATGGGAGCGGAGATGACATCCGACATAGACAAGACCAAGTTCTTCCTAGCAGTGGATCACGGGACCTCCGGAATGAAGGTCGCGATAACAGATACCTGT
>JAEOST010000302.1 GCA_016840245.1 Candidatus Thorarchaeota archaeon | reverse complement strand
TGTTCCGACAAAGAGGTGATACAGCTACAGCCATGTCATACTATCAGCAAGCCCTAGAACTTGCAAATGAGATGCTTGAGAAGGCAAAGAAGGATGGTGTGGACGAGAAGGATGCTATGATTCGAGTTGCATCAGTTTATCATAATATGGCACTCGTTGAAATGGATCAAGGTCAATACAAGGAAGCGATGGGCTATCTGGAGGATGCAGAAGCAATCGATACTTTGGTGAGACACACAATTGGACTAGCTAAGCGATATGATGCAATGGGTCTCATTATGACTAAGCAGGGTAGGCTCAGTCAAGCACTCTCCAGATTTGAGGAAGCAAAGAGCGTTGCGGAGGAAGATGGCAACAACCGAACGCTGGCTTACATCAGGTATCACATGGGCGAACTCTTTGAAGAACAGGAACAATGGAAGAAGGCTGAAGCTGCGTTTCAAGATTCCATTGATAATGGAAACAGAACTGAAGACTATCCACTTGTTGTTCTTGCTATGCAAAAATTAGCAGATATTCTAGATCAACGTGACAAGCCAAGCCATGAACTCCGTCGAGATGCAGAGAGACTCCGAAGGTCCATTCAATTCAAGAAGAGTGTCGTGTTTGTGATCGACTACTCAGGTAGTATGCAGGCACAGAATAGAATGCGTGCAGCTGTAGTTGGAGCAAAAGAGATTCTCGAGAGTCAAGTTAATCCACAGGATCAAGTTAGCATCATTGTGTTCAACGACACCTACAGAGAGCTCTTACCCCTTACACCTAAGGGGAGTTACGAGGATGCGAGGGAAAGTCCCATCGTTCGTGCACTGGACTCTCTAAGATATCCAAATAATGCTACAGCTTTCTATGATGCACTTGGAAGAGCAGTAGAGGAACTCGACAAGGTAGAATCGAGCGAACATAGATGGATTATAGCTCTAACTGACGGACAGGACAACAGCTCAAAGGTTTATTCTCTTGATTATATTGAGGGAATATTTCTACCTAAACACCGAGAGAAGAGAAGAAAAACAAAGACCATCGAGGGATTCATCAGAAACCGTCATCTCGATGTCAACTTGATTGTGATTGGTGTTGGAGAGGAGCTTCGAGCCCATATTGAGCAAAATATCCGTTCACCCAAGAGCGGTGGAAGGATGACAATAGAAGAACTTCTCGAATCAATCTGCAACAATATACCTCAGGGTCAATATCTATCTGTTGTGGATAGTAGAGATGTGAGAAGTGACATTGAGAAAGCGTTCCAAGAAGCGGCTGTCATGATGGCGCAGCTCGAACTTGGAGGGAGTACGGTAGATTACTAGGAGGTGACATGGATGGCACAAACAAAGAAGAAAGGCAGTTTCAGAGTAAACGTAATTGCAACATTCCTGCTGATTTCAGTCATCTCTCTAGGAGTAACTGGAGTCATTGCTCTCAACTTTGTCAACGTCATTGGAGGCGTTACAACCACTGAGAGTCAGGATGCACTTCAGGAACAGATTCAGAGGAATATGGTAGAGACCGCAGAGAAGACAGCACTAGTAATCAACCAGAAATTATCAAATGCTGAGGCAATGGTCAGTGCTATGGCAGAAGAGTGTGAGAACCTGTTTAGAGATAATTCAGACTATCAGCCACGAGAAACATACTTCCATCATTTCTTCGAGTATCCATTGGATGGACCAACTCCTGATGATTTGAGTGTGGAGAATGATACGGACTATGGTCTTCATGTTTCTTGGGACTATTCAAGTTGGTACAAGGATAACACAGATGCTGGCAACTACGATACAGTAGCAGTAGCACAGGCTGACACCTTGGGTCGGGTTTCTAACTTGGACTACACCTTCAAGTATGTCTATAATCAGATGCCCCAGTTTCGATGGCTATATGTCGCTTTCACTAACGGTCTATTCATGAATTATCCAGGCAGTATGATTGAAGGGGAGTTCTATTTCCCAGACGAATTCTTCTATACTGAAATTGAGAATGGTAACGGCGATATGGTGTATGTTGAACCCTATTTCGATCCGATTGAACAAGTATTGATGATCTCAATTGGTCGGGCAATATACGATCCTGACAACAGTACAATGATTGGAATTGTAGCAGCGGACATACCATATTCCGATATCAATGACCGAATTCTTGGAGTACAAATACTTGAGAGTGGCTACGCATCACTATTGCTATCGACAGATGCAGTAGTAGCTCATCCTACTCTTACTCCTCAGGACTATGCGGACATCTGGGATGCAGAGGAGAGATTACCAACACTTACTGAAGTGGAGAGTCTCACTGCAGGACAGGTTACTGATATCCTCTCGGTTGGCCCAACTGAAACAGGTATCTTAAACTATACACACCAAAATCAAGATAGAATTCTCGCGTACACACAAGTTGGTAAGGGCGACTATATCTGCATCATTGTTGTGCCAACAGAGGAAGTGCTTGAGCCAATAGAGGAACTTGAAACTAGGATATCAGATGCCAATCTCCAAGCAACGACGTTCATCATCGGACTAACAGTGATCGGTGTTCTTCTGGCGGCCATTGTTGCAGGTGCTGTTACCAACCAGATAACCAAACCACTGGAGTATCTAATGGGTCTTGCAATGAAGAATGTGGAGGCCATGATAAAACAGGAGGATCTTGGTACAGATGAACTGCAGGTCGACACAACCTACACAGTTCAAGATGATGAGATTGGTGAGCTAGCGCGAGCTTTTCAAGGGATGCTAGACTCTATTAAGGAAGACGAATAAAGTCGTCTTCCTACACGCAAGGGTGCACAAAATGAGTGACAAAGAGTGGTCTATAGATAAGGCCAGATTGGTATACGGATTGAACAGAAATGACCTTCATTTTCTGGACATTACAGAGAATGGTGAATTATGCATTAAGTTAGACAACCAATCGATTACATTGGATGAGATAATCAAACGTGTTGAATCCAGCAACAGCATCGATCTATCATATACATCATCGTTCACACTGAGAATTCCTCAACTGATTACATACCAAATTGAGAAGCTTAAGAATGCATTCACAAAAGTGATTGACGAATTCAAGTATGAAGGTGAGTTCTCAGCAGTCTACCCTGTGAAGGTGAATCAAAGAAAGGACTTTGTCACTGCAGTCATTGTGTCAGATCCAGACTA
>JAEOST010000301.1 GCA_016840245.1 Candidatus Thorarchaeota archaeon | reverse complement strand
TTTTCTCTCTGGCTATGGTCTATGGGTTGATTGGCGAGTTAACCGAGAGCTTAGCTTGGCCATGGAGAAGATAATGCTTCGTCTTGAGGGCAATCAGTCTATCTTTGAGATTGCAGCAGAAATTGGTCTGGATTATTGGACTGTACGAGAATACATTGAGAAATTCAGAGAGAATAATCTAGTAGTCGTTCAACCAGTACCATCCACTCCACATCGCGGAGTACAATGAACCAACCCCCGAATTAATATAGACGCATGATGAGGATAGACTGCTGATACTCAGGGAGATAATGATGTATAGTATGGATATGGTTCTATCTGGTGTTCAGGAGATTCCACTGACACCGAGTAAAGTGATTATGGTTCATAGCTCCTACAAATCACTAGGTGGATTAGAGGGTGGTGCCGAAACCGTTATTGATGCACTACTTGAATTTGTAGGACCTGATGGTACGATTCTATTTCCCACATTCAATTTTCATTCATGGACTGAATACCATTATTTCGATATCACTGAAACTCCCTCAAAGATGGGTATCATAGGTGAGTTGGCACGACTCCGTTCAGATGCAATCAGGACGCCTCATCCTATCTTTTCTTTTGCTGTACTCGGAAAACGAAAAGAGGAGTTCGCATTATGTGATGACATAGAAGCATATGGTGATAATTCTGTGTTCGCACAATTTCATCGACGAAATGGAGTGATTATCAGTATTGGATTGCCATGGAATAGTACTTTTTCAATGCACCATTATGTGGAATATCGGTGTGGTTGTGATTATCGGCGTATGAAAAGGTTCTCTGGCATCTATCATGGGTATGATGGTGATCCGAAAATCAAGACGTACACTATGTTTGTAAGAAACAACCAACAGGTCATTACTGATATTGAAGCTGGCATGGATGACCTCTTCAAGGCCGGGACAATAAAATCCACTCCAGTCTGTGGAACAACTGTGCATTATGCAACTGCGAATGATTTCTTTGATAATATGTCTGAGATTGTCAAGCATGAGCCTGAGAAGTTACACAAGATAAAACCACCAACGCCCTAAATTACGACGAAACTGTTTCTATTCACTAGTGCAAATTTACAAGCTTAGCATAGATTATATACCCTCATGTACTACGCAAAGCCTGTCACTGGCGAGGTCGGATTTTGTCGAAATCTAAATGGATAATGAAACAATATTGGCGTGTAGGAACAATCCGCGCATTATCAAGTCTTGCACTTGGTATGCTTGTTCTTGGAAAGCTGTATTATGTCCATATTCCAATTCTATCTGATTTAGACTTGCTGGGAGCATTGATTCTGGGCGGTGCACTATTTTTTCTCTTTCTAGGAGTTGGGTATCTCTATGACGTTAAAATCAAGATGTGGAGTCCCAAGACTCAGGTATTGACAGAGAGAAGTATCTTTGAATATGTCCCCAATTACAGAAATCTGGCGTTTGATTACCCAATGCTGAATGCAGTGCTTCGCATGATAAAGAACATCATGAAGAAACTTGGTAGAGAAACATCTAGAATCGATGAATCCCTCAAGTATTTCGAGATATACTTCAACCGTCTACCGAACAAGAAGCATCTGCAAGAAGCTGAGCGTGGTGCAAGAGCCTACAGCGAAGCGTATCCATTTTCAAGGACTGATGACGAATCACCAACGAAAATTGGAATTCGAGCACGATTAAAATTAGGATTCGAAACACAAGTACTACGAATTTCTTGGGTCAATTCACTAACGGGACTAGCGCAGGATGCATTGGTTTTTGCAGCCTTCTATATTGTCATTATTTTCCCTGATGTTGTTGTTGATAGTGCCGTTCCTGTGGAATATATGCTACTTGGACTCGTTTTCATCTCACTACCCATTTTCGTGGGTTTTGTTGCATTTGGCTGGTACTATGACAAGAAGTTGAAAGTTTGGTCTGCAGAAGTTGCAGTTAGAATAGACAGAAATCCATACTCGTATGTTCCGGACCCAAAGGTTCATGGATATACATTTCCAGTCTATATCACAGTTTTCAGGACATTACGAGATATTTTCATAAAACAAGGATATGATACAACTGGAATAGATGATATTCTACATTTTCTTGATGAATACAAGGATCTGACTATATCACCTGAGGATATGGAGAGAGGAAAGGAATTACGAGCATCGTTTGGTAAAGTGTTTCATGGAGGAACATAATGATGGGGATTAAGAAATGGTTAATGAAACAGGAGTGGCGAATTGTTCAGATTAGAGGCATCTGGGGCCTCTTCTATGGAATACTCTTGCTGGCTGCTTCATACTATAGTTATATCGCATTCTTTGCAGCTATGGGTGCGTTAGGTCCATTTGTCTTCTCAGGTGTAATTTTAGTTATTTTTCTGATTCTAGGTTATGTATATGATAGAGTCCTAGTACTCTGGGCGCCTCGACAAGAAGTCAATATTGAGCGGAATCCATTCCAATATGTTCCTTCACCTAAGGACCACATATTCTGGTTCCCACTATATTCCTCTATGTTGGATGCGATTGAGGAGCTTGCTGAAAGTCTAAATGTTGATACGTCACTTGTAGCAGAAACTAAGGAATACTATTCTCAGCTAAGTAAATTGAGGTCAGAGAAACGTGAAGATCTTGATACTGCTATTGATCTTAGAGAGAAGTTTGTCAAAGAACATCCGTTCTGGAGCGATACAGATGAAGCAGGTTTCTAAATCTTGGAGTATTACACTTTGAGAGTCATTGATACTCATTGCCACATCGAACATTCTGACTTTGATTCCGATCGTGAGGATGTCATACAAAGAGCATCGAACAATGGAGTTCACATTATCACGTCAGCTATCTCATCTGATTATTGGGAATTAGGATTAGAGCTTGCCCAAATGTACCCTACCGTTTTCACTTCGATTGGTTTAGACCCAATGAACTGGTCCGAGTTGGAAGCTGCTCATGAATTTGCTCAGAAAAATCAGAAGAAATTAGTTGGTGTTGGTGAGGTTGGTCTAGATCATTATCGGGAGCGAGATCATCAGAATCGTGACCAACAGAAGAATGCATTTAGGACCATGATTGCATTTGGTCTTGAGTCTAAGCTTCCCATTCAAGTTCATTCAAGGTCTGCTGGAAGAGCTGCACTGCAAGTCCTACAGGATTCGGATGCAGAACGGGTGCATATGCATGCGTTCGATGGAAAATCTAGTCTTGCGAGAACTGCATCTCATGAATACGGCTATTACTTCTCAATACCGACATCAGTAGTACGTTCTCCTCAGAAGCAGAAATTGGT
>JAEOST010000300.1 GCA_016840245.1 Candidatus Thorarchaeota archaeon | reverse complement strand
TGTCATTGTTATTGTGTTGAAAAGAAGGAGTTAGAATATAGAAGAGAGTTTTGGACTCACACTACCTACCCCTTTCCTACGAACCATGGCCACAATTTATTCTACTATTATTGATATGCAGGTGAAAAGTTACTTCTACGGAATATCACAAAAATGATCGCAACGATGACTGCTCCAAAGCCACCTACACCTATAACAACCAAACTGTATATTGACAGACCCGGATTACTTGATGTTGTATTTGTTGATGGTGGAATGCTTGTAGATGTTGGAGTTATCATAGTTGATGAAGGAGGAGTAGTGGTAGTGGTTGTAAATAATGTAGTAGATGACATCGTAGTTTCAATACTTATTGATGTCATCCAAGTTGGCTCAGGAGTAAATCCATTTGGATGGTAGTCGATGGGGTCTGCGTTTCCAGGAATATGATAGACACCAGAATACTGATTTATGAATTTGACTAACACAAAACACTCTCTCAACTCTGAGGCCATTAAGAGTGAAGCCACTTGGAACAATAACCATGTGTTTTCCACATGTCGAAGATGAAACCAGCTCTATACTCCAATCAGTAATGGACGAAGCCACAAACTATCATGATTTCACTGAAAGACTGTGTGAGTTGGTATGTGCGAAACAGGCATCATCAGAGATACTCTACTTTGCATTCTATCATGCATACAACATGGAACTACACCCACTATTGGAACGTTTTTTCAAATTAGAGAAGCTACCAATATATCTCGATCCACTTCTATTAGCTGCTCGGGTTTTTAGGGGTGAACCAATTGAAATGAGTGTGATGGAAAAATCACTCACGAAAGCTTTGAGAGCAATTCCAAATGATTGGCTTGCATGTCATTTGTATCTGGAGTGGCGGCGTACCGCTGAAACATTCTACCCCGAAATTGATACTGACAACGTGATTATTCAGTCTCTAGTGGAACGGATTGAGAATGATAAGGCATTTGAGTGTTTTAGACCACGAATTTTCAGCTTCAAGGCATATCAAATGCTCCTCAAAGGTGACCATACTAATGCAGTGGATTGGCTTAACAAATCAATCCTGTTGGCACGAAAATATGACGACTTGCCATTTGTTGCAGATATGCTGTATCATCTGTCAAGGGTCATTATATCAACCGATGTATCAGAAGCTCTTGAACTCATGGCAGAGGAAAGAAAGATTGGTGATCTTCTAGAATACAGATTTTCCTTAGTAAGGACTTCTGAAACCTATTGTCAAATTATGACACTTCGTGGTGAATATGATGAAAGTATTCGCAGTATCCTCGATTATCATGAGGCATTGCAAATGATTGATTATCCATATGGATACTACCTTTCTCTTTCTTTAGCTCTGGTCTACAATTTGATGGGAGATGGAAAGAGTGCGTGTAGATATCTAGACCTGACAAAGGAAAAGGTTCACGCACAAAAGAGGTACAAAGCATACTATCACTTGCTTCGAACATTTGCTCTAGTAAATCTTGGAAAGGAAGTTGAAGCACTCAGTCACCTAGGTCGCGCGAAACAATATGCAATAAAATCTGGAGTACAAAGAAATTTGGAAATGTATCATTTGCTAGAGGGTTTGTTAGAAAAGGTAAGTGGAGATTTACAGTCTGCCAAGTATTCACTCGAAAAACTGCTTGAGCATTTCGATGATGAGAATCACTTGTACAAGAATCTGTGTCTATTCTATCTCTCTGATATTGAGGTCGACGAACATTCATCCATGCAGCATGATCACTCCAATTCATGGCTTCACACGTTTGAAGTATATGCAGAAGAAAGGGACTATCCAGGGTTCTTTGCCCAAGCAAAAATACTGAGAGCAAAGCATCTTCGAAAACATGGTGAGTATAAGAAATCGCAGACTCTGATTGATGAAGTCCTTGAAACTGCCAGATTACCTAGCATGACGTATCTCAACAGAATGATTGATTCCTATTTACCACAAGCTTCCGGTTGATACTAAAAGACATCATAATCAATAGATTCTGATTATCCTGAATCTTCTGAAGCTTGCCTACTGATTTGTGCCTTCAAAGTTTCAAACTTGTCCCTTTGCTCATACAATGTCTTCTCGACAATAGCTGCTAAAGCATCAGATCTGCTTGAGAATATGTCAAGCTTTACGAGGAGATCGAGCATATCAACAAGTTCATTATCAAAACGAGTCGTGATAGGGACATCACGTTTTGTGTCACGCTCTCGTGAGGTTAACTCATCTATCATAATTTCCCTTAAGCTTCTAGATGGTTTTAGTAACCTCCTCTTAGAATCACTTGAATCAGTAGTATCTGATTCTCTAGTCAATTGCAATAAGCCCATGAACGCGTAGTGACGTTTGGGTCCTTCGAATTTCAGCTTAGGTTCAAACTCATTCACAAAGTCTACAACCATCTTGAACCAGAGGGCTGCATCCTCATCAGACAATCTCCAACCCCCATATGCATACCTTTTGTCCTCCATCCAGTCTATTGGAGTCTCAACATCATCCTTACTCTCTGCAGCGACCTGAATTGCCTCATTAACATCCTCTAGATATGTCATTGCTATACTCACAAGTGCTTGCATGTGAGCAATTGTTTTCTGTAGCCATACAGAACGCCAAGTACGCCAATCTAACGACTCATCTACACGTGCCTCCCATGAAGGAGATGAGAAATCGGGGTGTAGTGTATACTCTTTTGATGGTCGCCCTTCTGTGGAAATCCCTACTACTACTATTCCTTCCTCCTCAAGTTTCTTCAAGTGATAAGAAAGTGTACTGCGACTTATTCTCAATCTCTCCATCATATGTTTCGCGGTTACTTTTTGATGAAACAAAATCTCAAAGTAGACTCGAGCACGAGCTGGATCTGCAATTGCGGCAATTAGCTTTCGCATTACTTCTTTGTCATACTCCCAAGGAATATCTGGTATTTTTGGAATAGTAGTCACCACAAGTCTAACAGGTAAGCAAGTAAAAAAGTTTATATAAAATGATTGTTATATGATGTCCACATCTCGTAAACATTTGACAAACATATTACATTCATGGATTCATAGTATGGCCTACTGTGAAGAAGGGATGTATATGTCTTGGACGCACTACTAGGAGGTGAGAGAATGAGAAATTATGCAATGGGAATAGGCGTTGGATTACTCACCCTGATATTCATCTTTGCTCTGGTGCCTGCTGTCCCAGTGGAAGCTAACGTACCGTTAAGATGTGACTTTGCTGCTCACTATACTTTCGAACCTGAATGGACAGGAGATATCTGGAGTGAAGATGGCACTCATGGGATACTCATCCTTGATATCATTGAGTGGAGAGATCTACCCGATGTACAGCACTTCTCAGGAGACTGGTCCATAACCTGGGACGATGGTGAGTATCTGACAGGTGCTCAGAAAGGAAAGGTTGTGTGGTTGACTGGCGACTTTGTCTTGAATGGCAAAGTATCTGAAACCTCTTCCGAGTGGACGCATCTTGATGGGCGCAATGTGCACGTCATGGGATACATCGATACGACTTGGTGGAATTCTTACGGAGTTTTCCAGTTCAACTGATTGACCTTGCAGAGAGGACTCGAGAAATTAGCTCGTATATAATTGGATGTCAATAATTGGTTGACATCCATCTTTTTTTGACACCATCAACAAGATTAGGTCCTACCGATCCTGGCCACACCTCTTATTCTGGATACGTAGGATTTTGATGTACTATAGATTACGCTGGTTTGGTACTATACCCGAATAAGTCCCCTGTTTCGTATTATGCTTCTTTCAATTATCCTCCTGAATATTGGTTTAGTACTTAACCAAACAAAGAATCTGTTTGATCTACCAGGAACCACAACCAGCTTATTCTTCCTGAGGTTTTCTAACGATTCTCTAACGACATCTTCTGAAGACATCCAATTTTCTCTTGGTGGTTCCTTTGAAAAATCATAGTCAATCCAGTCCCCAGAAGAAAAGATATCTGTATCAGTAAAACCCGGACAGAGCACTTGAACTTGGATGTTTGTATCTCTTAGTTCTAAACTCAATGCTTTCGAGAACCCATTCAGAAAGTGTTTCGTAGCACCATAGATAGTTGCTTGAGGTGCTGGAGTGAAAACACCCAGAGAGGACACATTGATGATTACTCCACGATTTTGTGAAATCATTCTTGGTAGGACCGCTCTCGTTAAGCAAACAGGTGCAGTATTGTGTACAGACATCATTTCAAGTGTTAATTCAATCGAGTTATTCTCAAAATAACCTAAGGTTGAGAATCCTGCATTGTTCACTAAAATGTCGATATTGGAAATTCCATCTAGTTCAACAATTATGTCGTCAATCTCATCCTTCTTAGCAAAATTACAGACATGTGTGATTATTGGCTGAGTTACTCTTTGATTGCTTTCACATATTATTTCATCTATATCCATTTCTCTTAAATCAGTGAGGAACAATGAAAAACCTTCATTGTAGAGTTGTCTAGCAAATTCAGAACCAATACCTCCTGCGGCCCCTGTGACCACCGCAAATCCTGGATTCTCGAAACCTAAGCATTTGATACTCTGCTTCATTTGAGATTACCTCATGACAGCAACTCAAGAGAATCGTTTTACCCTTTATGAATAGAGTAACAGAGAAAGCACCTAGATTAGTATACAATCATCCAAAACCACATTTAGTCTTACGGACCCTGGCCACACATCATAACACTATTCTTATCTTGAATCTTGAATTATCATTTCTAAGCCTAACCCAACAAGAAATAGACCAAGAAGGGAAAACATCCCGATGAAGAGTGTAATTCCCTGACCACTTTCTTCATAAGGAAAAGTTAAGCGACCATCATACAGGAGCCTAAAATATTCCAATATTAGAAAGATGATAATCGATCCTCCAACAGCTAGAGCAAAAGGACCGACCAGACCTATTCTCCTCCTATTACCCACATCTCAAACCTCCGAAAAAAGATGTCAAGGATTTGAAGGTTTCAAAGAAAATAAACTATTCCCTTTATTCCACCTGTTTTTTGAACACACAAACGAGACCTCATTTCCTCATTGCTTTTGTAAGTACACTTATGATTACACTAGAATTTGATTGATACGATACATGATGTTCTCAGAACTATCTCCCATACTTGCTAGAATTCCAGAGTGGAGAAATAGAAAGGACTTGCAAGTAGAGAGAATTGAAGGACTGACAAATGCAAACTATCGTGTGACAGTTGAGGAGGAGTCATTTGTACTACGAGTGAGTGGAGATAATACTGAGCATCTTGGTATCAATCGAACAAATGAGTTTGAAGCACTGAAGACAGCATCAGATGCGGGTATAGGACCTGAGATTATCCACTTCATTCAACCCGAGGGTCATCTTGTAACCCGTTGGATTGAGGGTCGTCATTGGAGTCACGAGGAGTATAGAAAACAAGAGAGCATTCGTCTTATGACAGATACCGTCAAACGTATGCATGGCATACCACCAATAGCTGCTGCGTTCTCACCATTTCAACGTGTTCACTCCTTACTTGAAACTGCTAAGTCGTTCGATGTTCCGTTTCCAGATGGATTTGAACGATTTCAAAAAACGACCAAGCTTGTTAAATTAGATCAACAAAGTGACAAGACTTCGTGGATAGGTCTATGTCACAATGACCTCGTGTCAGTCAATTTTCTCTATTCGGATAATGAGAATAAGATCACAATTCTCGATTACGAGTTTGCTGGAATGGGGGATATCCACTTTGACCTCGCAACATTGGTCTATTGCCATGACAACATTGGTCCTATACCTCAGCGCCTTGAGGATTTCATGTTAGAGTGCTATTTTGGAGAAGTAACGAAAAGGGTGAGAAGACGATTAGCAGGAATGAAATTCATGTTGATGTTGTTCTTTGGAATGTGGGGTCTCGCACAACGGGGTATGCAAAATGCAGGGCTGATTGAAGCTGTTGATGGCTTTGACTATTTGGAATACTCTCAATATCTCTTCGAACATGACATTACTCAACGTCAGGAGGAGTATCTCCAAATAGAGTAGTCCATCTCATGTCAGTCTAGTCCTCCGAGCCGTCTGCAAAGTACGCTCCTACCGATTCAGCAATTTCCTTCATCTCCTCTGGATGACTGAACAATGCACACGGAGTATCCTCGTTCTCGAGAAGATGTTCATTATCCCTGATGGCACTAAAGAGAGGACTAGTGAGTCCATCCTGAAGAGAAGCAGATGTGAGGTTGTGAGTAGCCAAGTTAGAAACTGGGCAAGCTGTTAAGTCACCTGTTGGAGTGATGTGGGCAAATCCCCTTCCAGCAGATACACATCCTCCAAAGAAGTCTTCATCCTCTGGTGAGTGAATCAGATAGATAGACTTCGTCTTACGATATTCGAGAACCTTCGTCCGGAACTCACTTCTCTGAGTAGGTGACATCATCAAACCTACATCCGACTCGTGGGGGGATCCAGTCAGGTTCTCATGCATAACGGGAATATACTCAATGAACACACCTACGAGCGCACCGCTCTTGATGAAGTAGTCAATGTTCTCATCTTGCATCCAATATTGATAGTTGGCACTAGTGATTGTTATCGAGATACCGGTAGGGACACCAATCTTCTTCAAACGCATCAGGGTTCCCATTGCTTTGTGGTGAACACCACTGCCTCTTCGAGCATCAGTCTGTTCTTCACTTCCCTCAACACTCACAATGACAGCCACATTTGTAGTCTTCCTCAATCGCTCGTAGTCGCTCTCTGAGATAGCAGTACCATTTGTGAGAATGATGAAGAAGTTCTTGTTGAATTCCTGACAGAGCTTGACAAGTCCAGGGAACAGAAAGGGTTCACCACCTGCGATGATGAAGGAGAAGACACCAAGGTCTCGTCCCTGTTCAATGACAGCTCGCCATTGGTTAAGAGTCATCGGAGCTTTTCTGTCTGGACAACCACCGCGTCGCGGCATCTCCAACGTTCCTACAGCTGCGGCATAGCAGCCCGCACAGCTGAGGTTACAGCTTGATGTGATACTCAGAATCATGAATGGTGGAACCTGCACTCCACTCTCGAGGGCCTTCTCTCTCAGAGATTTAGACTTCTTGTATGATCGTGCAAGTCGAAAGCCTGCTCTAAAGTACCTTGGATTACGTGCAACCCAGGGCATGAAGATTCGTGTCATATTACTATCGAGCCCGTCAAGGACTCTACGCATAAGTCCTGGAGGTCGGACTCCAGTGTGATTGTCGGTGAGTGGCGCGGTCAGCATGTGTGTTCTAGGTTGTATGTTGACACAAATATATTTAAACATTTGGCATTTATCAAACATTAAACACCAAACGTTTAAATTCCGCTGTGTAGCATGTCCAAGATAATGGATTATTCCCACCACCAATTTGGAAGGTACATGAAATGAATAAAGTAATAGTCGTCTATGATACGACATTTGGAAACACAAAGATACTTGCTGAAGAGATTGCAGTTGGAATAGAGTCTGCAGGTGAGATATCCACCACTGTCATTAGTCAGAAGGATATTGGTTCAATGGACATTGCTACTTTTGATGCGATTCTCTTCGGATCCCCAATACACGCTGGAATGGCAACAAGAGGAATCAAGGGTGCGATAAAGAAAGTTGCCAAGATTGGGCTTACTGACAAAATTGTCGCAACATTTGACACGTATGCATCTGTGACTAAGGGAAGAGGTGTCAGGAATATGGAGAAAATCTTAGCCAAGGTTGCTCCAGATGCAAGGATAATCTCACCGGGCCTCTCTGCACTGGTTCACGGTTTTCGAGGACCTTTGGATGAGAAGGAAATACCAATCGCACAAGAATTTTGAAAAGCTATAGGCCAAGCAACACTCCAGTGATTAATCCTGCGAATATTGTAGGTCAACTACTCTTCTTGACACAGATGGCAATCACAAGAAAAGCACAGAGTATACCACCCAGTCCTCCAACAATAAGAACTGAAGTTAGATCATTTGCATATGGAATTGTGTCGTGTATCGTAGAACTTGTACTCGATTCACTCGTTGTGAGGGTTGTACTTGGTGTAGTTGTGGGATTGAAATGAGTAATATTAGTGTGTGAATAATTGGAATCATCACCTGGGAATACATGGTATGAATAGAATGGTGTCCAATAACTAATTGGTGACATGTGAACAGAAATCTGATACCGAACAACAGTGTTACTCGGGAATCCCCTAATAGTACCCTTCCAAACCCCCGAGTCCAGGTACATAGTGATATTCCCCCATATGAATAGTCCATCAAGCAAGTTAATCATTAGATCCAAGGAAACATGGTCAATTGGAGACGACGTTGTAATATGTGCACTAATTTCAACTGGTTGATCTGCAGGGGGATGTTCCTCTGACGGGTCTCGTGTTACTTCAACAGAGGTTTGTGCTCTCGCAACAGGAATAAGAGAGGGTATCAACAAACCCACTACTAGCACAAGTAAAGCCTTTCTCTGATCCATCCGGTCCACCTTATGATTATCTTGGTAATTAAGGAAAATAACTGCTCTGGTTTTCGTTTGAATACACATTGAATTTATTAGTTAGAGAGGTCTAACTTTTTCGCTGTGAACATGAAAAACAGAATTCTGTTTGTTAGGGAGACCGATCAATGACTACAATCCTTGAAGCAATGGTCATCACAACACTTGCAGGACTTGCTACAGGATTAGGTAGTCTGATTGTCTTAGTTAGAAAACCTAGTCAGCGATTGATAGGAGTGTTGATGGGATTTGCTGCTGGAGTCATGCTTACTCTGGCATTCATGGAACTCATGGCCGAATCAATCAATCTTATTGGGCTTGAGGGAGCCGCCATTGGATTCGTTGCAGGTTCATTCCTGATGCTGGCAATGGACTCACTTTTACCCCACATACATTTCGGAACTGGTGAGCTGGGAGGTCAAGAGAAGGAGTCTGTGTGTGAGGAGGATGAACCTCAAGGACCCGGGCAAGGACAGGGAGGAAGGAGAAGACATCGCCATAAGAGAGAGGCCGAACTGATGATGTCAAGCTCTCTAATAGGGGTAGGTATTGCTCTTCATAATTTCCCAGAGGGTATCGCAGTTGGTTCAAGTTTTGCTCACATGCCAACACTTGGTATAGTGATGGCAATTGCAGTGGCACTCCACAATATTCCTGAGGGTATGGTCATTGCATTGCCAGCTTGTATCGCTGATGGATCCAGATCAAGAGCAGTCAAGCTTGCATTTGCATCAGGTCTGGCTGAACCATTGGGGGCTGTTTTCGCATTCTCACTGCTAGGAATCTTTCCATACATAATACCCCTCGGGCTATCCTTTGCAGCTGGTGTCATGGTTGCAATCACACTGGATGAGATTGTACCAATGGCAAATCGAGAAGGTCACGAGCATTTGACATCCTTTGGTTTCTTGGTTGGATGTGCAGCCACATTCGTGCTCCTATCTATTCTTTTGTAATGACCGAATAGTAGGTCAATAATGCGAGTAAAATTCAGAGGAACTATAAGGTGCCAAGTAAATCTGTCGAAGGCTAATGAGGATGAAGCAAGATGACAGAGATACCAATGACAAGAGATACAACACCTGCTAAACCAAGAACAGACGGTGGAAGCAGAAGAAACATCATCATAGCAGTTGTGATAATATTCATCATAGGAGGATCAGCAGTAGGATTCTCCCTTCTCAACACAAACACAGAACCAGCCTGGGAGTCTAGACAGTTATGGCAAACTACTGGGCTCGATCCTGTAGTATATCCGTATTACTACGCGGATGATTTCCAACTGAACACCGAACACATCGAGGGCACACTGGCTCCCGAAGTTCTCTTTACAATCACAATTGATCCTGGTACAGACACTGAAACGATCATGACGAGTATTACAGTACATGATGTGGATGTGGCTACATTCGACTCTCTTGAATGGTCTGGAGAAGGAGGAAGAAACGATCACCAAGTTGATTGGGGATACGAAGAAGGCTCATACTCAGCT
The DNA here is from genome assembly GCA_016840245.1 of Candidatus Thorarchaeota archaeon. The sequence continues at coordinate 8,046 of JAEOST010000300.1, read as the reverse complement.
ATACTCGACCTACCCCAAACTACGGGAACTTACACGTGGTGTTTCTATCTCTACCTACCGACAGGAGAAAAATCATCTACTTGGTCAGTTGACATCGAAATTAGATTGAAACACTACCCGGTGTTTTAGTCGTTTCCTTCATCCATGGATGATGATGGTAGATAGACGCTGAAGACAACACCAAGGTCTCGATCAGAGAGTGTCTGAACCAAGACATCAAACTGTCCTCCATAGAGGTAAACAAGACGTCGTGCATACGCAAACTCAACGACATCAGTACTCTCCTCTTCGGTATATCTTCTGATCAGTTCCTCCTCCAACTTAGCGTCAGTTGTACTAATCTCCATAGTGATTCGTGAGAGCCATTGTGATGCCATTGAGTCTTTAGAAATCTCAACACCAATAACCTTCAAAGCTCCTATTCTCTGAGAAACTCCTCGAAAGATACTCTCGAAGACATCGATGAGTAGAGAATTCGCGTGTACGAAACAGGCACCTGTTTCTTTGTCAAACTGGAGAATCGATTCATCGATAGACTCTGTTCTTGATACCCGGTTAAGACCCATTCGGATTGCATCAACAAGATCGAAACTCTCTAGACTCTCATCAGGGAATCGATCTTCAACAACAAGTTCTTGTATACTTCTAATGTGTTCATCAGCACAGGAGATATCATCTAACGCAGTAGCCAATCTATCCAGCTCTGCTTCACTATCGATAGACTTGCTTACCGCACCAATGGATTCTAGGGCAGAACTATGATAGTCACTAATCTTAGTCTGTATTAATTTAGTAAACAGACTTGCTCTGCGTTCAAGGTATGCAGCATTTCTACTTTCACTCAGATATTGACGAAGCATGAACAGAGAGAATAACGACACTGCCAATGTCAAAAATAACTCTGCAGCCCACCAACCTATTGACCATATTGGAAAGTCAGTTTTCAGGACAACAATCACTAGCCAGATTGACGCCGAACCAGCTGCAAATGTGTCAATTGAAAATTCACCACCAGACGATGCAACAATCAGGATAAGCAGAGTCAACAGAACTAACAGAGCTAGATAGCTCAGAGAGAGCATGATAGCACGACCCAACTGGGAGCCTTCTAAAGAAATGGGAAGAATGGACCTTAGAATCTCGCCAAATATCAATCCTAGGATAAATAGAACAAATCCAAGGATTGACATCCAATTTGGAAACGTTTGCATTCGAGACTGGAGAGGATTCAGTGTTCGTCGTACTGCAATTAGGAGTAAAACAACTGAAGCCATACTCCCAACAATGTATGGAATTAATGACTCAGCTGTAGAACCATATACTGGATTAAAGTGCGACAACACCAATGCAGATTCTGCAATTGACCAGAAAGCGAGTAACATGATAATTGGATTGTGATATGTTGTGCGCTCAAGATTTGATCTTGAATACACTGCAAATGATAATGCCCCAGCAAGGATTGCTCCACTCATATGAATTAACAGTGAAGCTCCTATATCCATAAACGACTCAATCGGAATCCATGCTTCAAGCATATATGTAAGAATAAATGGAAGCATCACTATCGCGGCTAATAATATCGAAACGTAATATGCTAGATTTTCAATTACACCAATGGACTCTAGAAATGGATAGGTCGTTGCAATGATTGCATATATGAAAGCAATAGCAGTCAACGCTATTGAGATTATCCAGATTGATGATGGTGAAGGAAGAATGAACAAATGAGTAAGTGTTGCAGCTGCGAGCAGACCAAATGATAAAGCCAATCTTGATGAATCAATAACTGAATCAGATGAACGTGATTTGAAAGTAGTAACAGCAGCAAAGACATAGCAGAGAAATGCAATTGATCCTACAACATATCCCAGTACGAGAAAGATAGTATTGTCTAGTGGTAATCGTGCAAATACCATAGATAAGACAAATACAATGACACCAACTATCACACTAATGGGAACAATAAGAGGATGATGCCAAATAGAGTCAACCTTTGCTGGTTTCTGGATAAGTCTGGAAAAGGAGAACATGAAAAGACCCGTTATTGCATAGGCCACTAGATTCAGGAAAATGCCTGCTGTACTACTATGAATGGCTGGTGTTGTAGTACTGAAGATGTAGAATACAGCTGCTCCAGCGAATATTATTGACCCGATACAGGTTCCAGTAATGAATGCCTTGTGAGCAGGTGATGGGTCGGACCTAATGATGTTCATTGTGGAGGCAGTCATAGTCACCATTAGAAATGCTAGAACTGAGTAGTACGCAGTAGCAGAGCGAGGTATATCCCAATCTACTGTAGTTACGTAGAATAGAACTGCCACCGCAATCATAAGGATTAAACTAATTATGGTTCCCAGCCTACGGTCTGTTGAAATGTAAATCCTCTCCTAGTTATTGCACTCCAGTGACGATGGTATTCAGTCAAAAATCTTGTCATATTACTTTACTTTCGTACTATTGGAGGTCTATTCGATATTTCTGCACTTCTGACCCTAATTCGACAACAAATACATCCAACTTCAGTTTATTTTGGAATTCTCCAATAGATAAGTGGTGGCAGGAAGAGGTGCTCGTTGAAAAACTCTCTCTCCGACGCTTCTTCCGGCCACCACCTGCTTCGTTCTAGCCTAGTATATAGATACTCGTAAAATCGTGTATTACCTGTGTAAGTCCTAAACAAGATAAGACTAAGAGGGCAAATTATACCTCGTTATGGATAATAGTAGGTGAATTTGATGCAGAGTCCAGAGCTTGTCCCTATGCTTCTAGTGTCTGCGGTTATCACGGGGATAGCAATGATTGTCATTGTAAGATCTTGGTGGAAGACAAAGCTACTTCCAACCCTTCTTTACACTTTGGCTATTGCATGCTTTTCAGCAATGGCATTGGACCTTCTACTAGATCAGACCTATGCTCCATTTCGTTCTTGGTCAATTGAGGTGAATGGACAGGTTCTTTGGTGGTCAAATATCCTACTTGCTTTCTTCATCATTGGTGGATTCCTCTTCTGGTACTTTGCCATCATCTACTCTGAGCACGATACTCCACCACGAGGCGCATATCTGGTGGTCTTCATTGCAGGTGGAGCACTGATTGGTGAGCTTGTGAAGGGTGACTGGTCTCAACTTTTCCCACTGGTCATTGAGGCGGCAGCATTTGGCATATTAATCATCGAAATTATCCGATACGCTAGAATCATCATCCCAATCTCACCAAATGGGAAAGAAGGATATCCAGTTCGTTTCTACTTCCTCGGTTTTCTAGTCTGGATTGCAGCAGGACCAGTAGGAGTCATTCTTGCTAATATCCCAGGAATTGAGTGGATTGGAAATTATTGGACAATCCCATATTCTATAGGCCTACTAATGACAGCATATGCAGTAGGGGTAAATCCAAGACTGCTCTACATTAGTGCTGCTAGACCTCTCGATTTGATGATACTGAATCAGGACAATATGCTTGTCTTTACACAGAGATTCAATGATTCTGAGGATGGTGTTGATACAGAGCTTATGGGTACTGCACTTTCTGGAGTTCTGTCATTGATGAAAGAGATGTTGGCAACAGGATCAGAACTACAACGAATTGATCATGGAGATGTCAAGATCCTTGTAGAGGTTGGGACAAAGACGACTTTCCTCTTGACAGTGACAAAAGAAACCTCAAGGTTCCGTCAGGTCTTACGAAACCTGGTGTTAGAATTTGAAACAAACTACAGAGAGGAGTTATCGACCGATTCAGCTCTGGTGACAGCATTTGAGCCTTTCCGAGATAGGATTGAGGAAGTTCTAATCTAGCTAGCAAACTTGATTAAGTGAACAAATACTTACTGCACAGTGTTAGGAAGGAGGATATTTTGTGCAGCAGCTAGTCTTTATCTTTGGAATGACGATAGCGATAATTAGCTTCTTTGTCCTTATCTTTATTGCATCTGGTATCAAGGTGCTCAAGGAATGGGACAGAGCAGTAGTACTCAGACTTGGTAAATTCTATGGGATCAGGGGACCAGGTATAATCTGGATAACTCCAATAATCGACAAGGTTGTCAACACCATCTCGCTTCGGCTACAGAAATACGAGCTGATTGACACGATATTTTACACTCAAGAGAGTATGGAAGTGAGAATCTCTGGGACTGTATTTTACCGAGTAGTTGATACTGTCAAAGCGGCAACAAGTGTTGAAGATGAGAAAGAGGCAGCAATAGCAGTTGTTGATGGCGTGATTATTGATACAATCCGAGCGTCTACCTATGATGACCTATTGATGGATAGGTCAGCCTTCTGTGAAACTGTTAAGGATACTGCAAATCAAGCAGTTGAGGGATTTGGACTGATGGTGACTGAAGTCGACTTAAGGGTTGAGAGGTAGACGTCCTTTTTGGGGTGTTATTCCGATACCTTCAAACATCGGTAATATCAGAATTGGATTCAAGGTGTGTTGAGCTTGAATTCAGAAACACAACGGGAAACGAAAATCCTCTTCATTTGGGATGTTCCTGATAGATTGAAATCATACCTGAAGGAGGGTCTAAAGGATACAGAAGGACTCACTCTCATCTTTCCAGAAGAGGCAACTGAGTCTGAGTTCTTGAAGCATGCAGATGATTGCGACATTATCGTTGGATGGAGACCCACAAGAGAGCTGCTATGGTCTGCAAGGAACCTTTCACTCTTCATCAATCCAGGTGCAGGTGTACAACATCATATCGAACCATTCAGAGAGCTAACCAAAGAAAGACCTGTCACCTTAGTTAATGGTCATGGAAATACGTATTTCACTGCTCAACATGCTGTTGCTTTATTGCTAGCACTCACTAACAAGGTGATTCCACATCACACTTGGATGGCAGAGGGTAAGTGGAGAAGGGGTGACGATTACGGAAGGTCAATCCCTCTACGTTCTAGAAGAATTGGCCTCTTGGGCTATGGAGCAATCAATCAGAAGGTCCACAAGTTCATGTCTGGATTCGATGTTGAGTTTCACATTCTAAGAAGAACTTGGGAGGGCAAACACCAAGGCATTCCAACTGAAGCTACAAAGTACAGTGAATCCGAACTACACCCATTTCTTGAAGAAGTTGACACTGTAATCATCGCAGTCCCTGTGACTGAGAAAACAACTGGGTTGATCGGGGAGAAGGAACTAGAGATTCTAGGGTCCGAGAGTTTTGTCGTTAATGTAGCACGAGGGCAGGTCATTGATGAACAGAGTTTGTATAACGCATTAGTTGAGAAGAAGATTGCCGGAGCGGCTATTGATGTCTGGTACGAATACAGACCTGATCCGGATGATAAAGGACTGAGATTCCCATACTCATTTCCATTTCATGAATTAGAGAATGTGGTTCTCTCGCCACATCGAGGTGCATCTCCAATGAATGATCTAAAGAGATGGAACGAAGTGATTGAGAATATTCAAAGGTTTGTTTCAGGAAGATCAGATTTTCTCAATATCGTTTACCTTGATAGAGGATACTGAGTTAAGAAAAAACAGAATGAAATCTTCGAGTTAGTCAATAAGACAAACGACACTTCTAAGTACTCGAAACCATCCGTACTGCATGACATAAAATGGAGTATGAGAGGATTTCAGATAGAGGTGTTGTTTTCCCATTTGAGGATCCGTACCGAGTTAATGTCTATGTGATTGATACTGAAACACAGATTATCATTTGTGACACTGGATGCGGACCAGATCATATGATTAGCGTGAAACGATACATAGATGAGATAGATGCAAAATCCAAACAGATCGTAATCCTCAATTCACATTATCATTATGACCATGTCTGGGGAAACTGTGCATTCAGAGATGCTAGTATCTATAGTCATGAGTTATGTCTAGCAAGACTCCGCAATGAGGACGAGGAATCTCTGGTGAAGCACTCTGATTATCAGAGAGGTGAAGTTATACTATCCCTACCAAATCAACCATTTCCAGATCGTGTGGTATTCGACAATGGCAGCATCGATTTCTTTCATTCACCAGGTCATACAACCGATTCAGTATCATGCATTGACAGAGTGGGTAAGGTTCTTTTTGTAGGAGATAACGTTGAGTCGCCCATCCCAATCATCTATTCTCCTGATATTGACCAATATCTTGCAACACTGACAGAATATCTTACTATAGATTGGGACGTTCTTGTTGCTAGTCATGATCCAGTCCAACATGATGACACTTTGATACATGAGAACATCAAGTATCTTGAAGGTGTGAGAGATTGGGATATCAACTTGTCAAAAATAGAAGGTCCAGTGAAAAACGGACATGTATCTAATCTAGCTAATATAGCAGAAACGATGAAGAGCGAAGATGTTGGTGATAAGGTCCTCTCACGACTAGTTGAAGCAGAGGAGTATCTTGAGAGTTTTGATTCAAGTCCACGTGTTGATGAAATTCTATCCAAATTCCGTAGACTGACCGATTAGAGGTGTGTGAGAGTGAGTAAACCTAGAAGAGCAATAATACGACCACCCAGTAAGAGCTTTTGTGATTGCATCACCAGTCATCCACAACGCAGTACAATAAATCTTGACAAAGCGTTGGAGCAGCATAAGTCGTACACAAAAACTCTGGAAGATATTGGTCTGGAAATCACACAATTACCTCCACAAGATGCCTTTCCTGATTCATGCTTCGTTGAAGATACTGCAGTCATCCATGATGGTCGGGCATTGATCTCTAGAATGGGTGCAGAACCAAGACGAGGTGAGGTCGAAACTATTGAATCAGTGCTGAAAGACTATCTTGAAGTTCAAAGAGCAACAGAACCAGCTACGGTAGAAGGAGGAGATGTCATTCACTCTGAAGAGAGGATAATATGTGGAGTGACCCAAAGAACAAACTGGGGGGGAATTGATCAGATGACAGAATTCCTTGGTATTGAGGTCATTGGCATTGCATCTCCCTCAATTGTACACTTGAAGAGCTACATAACATATCTTGGAAGAAACATGATGCTGGCTACTAGGACCTATGCAGGTCATCCGTTATGGAGGGAGCTAGGCATTGATGTTCTCATTATTGACAATCAAGAAAGCTATGCAGCAAATACACTAACAGTAAATGATGTGGTCATACTTCCATCAGGGTACCCCAAGACATTGGAGTTGATTCGACAAGCTGGGTTTGAAGTTGTTACACTTGAGATGAGTGAATTCATGAAGTGCGAAGGAGCACTAACTTGCCTATCCCTGATTTTCTAAGTGATTGTTGCATGCAAACTCTGTGTTTCAGATTACACAAGATGCTTCAATAGACATTGTATCCTAGAATAAAATAGTAATACTTAGCGGGAGAGATTAGCAATAAGAAGGATAAGAAGTCGTAGACCGACAAAATTGGCAGGTGTATTCATTATATGCATCGTATTAGTAGTAACTGGAACTCTTGTGGGCAGCAAGGTTCCAGAAGTTGATGAGAATCCTGCAACTGAGTTATGTACAGAACTACCAAGTATTCCTCCTGGAAAAGAAGTGGGGTATGTTCCACTCCCCAGGATTGACATTGATAGCAGTTATTCGCCCTGTCCTGAGGTTCCTTGAATGGCCGCTAGACCTCTTCGAACTCTTCTGTCTTTAGTGTGAGTTTCCGGGGATTGCCAAGCAGACTCATCTCATGTCGATGTTGAAGAGGTTCGAATTTCTGTTTGAGCCACTGTTTGAGACCCTTGTCTATTTTCGCTTTGATGTAGTCTCTGAACCTAAGCATCACTGAAAAGCATTGAAGCACCCTGCAGAACCATTCATTCTGGGCCAATACAGGGTCTTTGATCTTAACGACAAACTCCCCACCAATATCACCAAACTTGCTGTCTATCTCAGCAATTGTCTGACCACCGGAGAGTCTCTTAACATTGTAATCGCCTCCAGCAGAAATCCGTTTCCTTTCTATTCTAAAGACTTCAAAGGTATTGTCAGGTCCAAGAATGTAGAAGGCAAAATTCTCCATTGCCGTAGCTCCACGAAACACCTGACGAATATAGGTCACGACCTCTGATTCTCGACTCATGACTGCGAAGACTGTGATGGGGATTCC
>JAEOST010000299.1 GCA_016840245.1 Candidatus Thorarchaeota archaeon | reverse complement strand
TCTACAAGATTCTCTGACTCCAAGGATCGGAAGAAAGTAAGGTAGTCTACTTCTCCAGTTAATAATTCTGCTTCAAACCGCTCTCTTAACTTTGGAACCATATGTCAATCTTAGAAGAAATCCAAATGAGTCTACCTGCGTGAAGTAGATACTATTCGATTAACAATGACAAGACTGTTGTAGGGATAACCATTTAACCGATAATCTTCTCAACCAGTATAACTCCATCTGGGTGAAAGCATTGACAGAACAGACAAAGACATCCGACAGCATCGACTTACCCGAGATGGGCATTCACCAAAAGATTACAGAACTTGCCGGGAAAATTGCAAAGGCAGAACCAGAAATCTGTTTTGATGATCTTGTGAAGCGAGTAACCAGCGAGTTAGAACTTATTGAAGAGAGTCTTGTCAACTACGCCTATATTGAGGTAGGTAATGTTCTGAATTTAGAAAAGTATGAAAGTGTCCCAATGGATAAAAGAATTCTCTTGATCCCACATTGCCTTAGGGATGCTGAAGCTTGTATTGCACCTATAGATGATGATGGATACCACTGCCAAAAATGCGGAGCATGTATAATCTCAGAGATTACAACGGAAGCTGAAGCAAAGGGTATCAAATGGTACATGGTTGGCGGAGGGTCTCATGCCATTCGTGTTGTAAAGAATGCACGACCACATGCAGTCCTTGGAATTGCTTGTTTTGATGATGCAAAGCTAGCAACCGATAAGATTGGCAGTTATGGCATTCCAACACAGGCAGTGTTGCTCAGCAAAGATGGGTGTGTAAATACAGAGGTCGAATTTGATAAAGTAGCAGACAAAATTGACATTGAATAAGTGCTACATCTGTCCCAACACTTCATGTTTTGTACGGAAGAGAGAATAGTAGGTATTGGTTATTCATCTTGCTTATGTCCGACGTTTTGATATTATCCCAGAAAGAAGTAGAATCATGTCTGCCCATGGATAAGGCCATTGAGGCAGTAAAAGAAGCCTACATTGCTTATGCTTCAGAGAGAGTACAGATAGCACCTGTTGTCCATTTGGATGTTGAAAAATATCATGGAGAAGTGGACATCAAGTCAGGCTTTGTGGAGGACTTTGATCTCATAGGGACAAAGATTGCAAGTGGGTACTACGAGAATCACAAACTAGGTTTACCACCTGGTGTGGCAGTAATTGTATTGATGGACCTGAAAACAAGTATGCCAATTGCCATCATGGATGGCACGTACATTACTGCTTGTCGGACCGGTGCGGCAGGAGCGGTTGCTGCAGGTGAGCTGGCACGTAAGGATTCACACGTTGTGGGGGTAATTGGTGCTGGAACTCAAGGCAGAATGCAGATACTTGCGCTTCAAGAGAAGTTCTCAATCGAAGAGATCCGAGTATGGGATAAATTTGAAGCATCATCAAAGGCATATGCTGAAGAAATGGCACAACGATTGGGAATTCCTGTTACAGCCCATTCAGAACCTGAAAAGGTAGTCAGGGGAACGGATATTCTAGTTACTGTTACTCCTTCACGAGAAGCGATAGTAAACGTTGATTGGATTGCAGAAGGGATGCACATCAATGCATTTGGAGCAGATGGACCAGGAAAACAGGAACTTGATCCTTTGATAATGAAACGTGCTGACAAGGTAGTTGTTGATAGCCTAGCGCAATGTGTGAGGATTGGCGAGATTCAGCATGCACTTGCTCAGGGGATAATATCTGGGAGTAGTATTCATGCAGAAATAGGTCAGATCCTGATAGGGAAGAAATCAGGCCGACAGAGAGAAGACGAGGTGACTCTGTTTGATTCAACAGGTATTGCTGCTCAGGATATCGCTGCTGCAAAGATCGTCTACGAGCAGGCGAAAGAGAGAGGTATTGGACTTTCTGTAAATCTCCTAGATGGATGATTTCTAGTCTGGTGATACTATGAGCGGACTTAGTCTAAAGGACATTGAAGATGCCTATGAACGGATTAGAAAGCATGTTGTAAGAACTCCACTCGTATTTTCAAAAGCGCTTAGTGATTTTTGTGGAGGAGAAGTCTATCTCAAACTTGAGAACAATCAGCACACAAACACCTTCAAGTTTCGTGGAGCCATTAACAAGCTAGCAAGTCTTAGTCAAGAAGAATCCAGCAGGGGGGTTGTCACTGCATCTTCTGGAAATCATGCTCAGGGAGCTGCTCTTGCGGCTCAGACCTTGGGAATTCCAGCTACAATCTTTGTACCTGAGAAAGTTTCACCCTTGAAACTAGAGAAACTTCAGAAGTACGAAGTCGAGATAGTTAAGAAAGGGGATTTTAATCAGGTAGAACCTTTTGCCCGCAAATACGGTAAGGAGCATGGTTTGACATATGTCAGTCCTTACAATGACTACGGTATAATGGCTGGACAGGGCACAATTGCCCTAGAAGTAATTGATGAGTTAGAAGAGTTTGATTCTATCATAGTTCCTGTTGGTGGAGGAGGCCTTATTTCAGGAATAGCAGTAGCTATGAAGAATCTACATCCAAAAAGACTGGTCTTTGGAACGCTTACACCTGGGGCATCGACACTTCATGCATCACTCAAGGCAGGAAAATTGGTTCATGTTGAGGAGTTTGAAACGCTTGCTGATGCATTTCTCGGAGGAATAGAAGAAGGGGCTCTTACATTCAATGTCATCTGGGAATATGTTGATGACATACACATTGTTCAGGAAGAGTCTGTCGCAGATGCAATACGTCTGCTATGGCATAAAGAACAACAGGTAGTTGAGGGTGCTGGTGCAACCAGTACAGCACTAATCCTGGAAAATCAGGAATTCTTTGAGGGACGTAGAGTTGTTGTGGTTGTTAGTGGTGGAAATATTGCAGATGCGTTATTCTCAGAGTTGATTGAAAAAGAGAGAGTCTAGGGGATTATGTAGTTACCAATCCCCTAGAGATATTCTGCTATTCACTATCCGATATTGTGCTTCCAGATGATGGATTAAACGAGAACCCATGTATTAGTGGATCATAATCACTAATGGTGAGTGATTCTACAACGTCGATACCTGTTTGATGGGCTGTTTCAAGTATCTTGATTTTCTCACTCACTACTCCTCGTCTATAAACACCAGGTGCAACAAGTGTAGCAAAGTGATTCATGTTGAGATAGTTCATGATACTCTTGAACATGTCAATCGTGGTCTGTGCATACCTCTCACTTCCTCCACCAAGAGGAAGAGCTAGAATCACCTTTCGTTTCTGGAAACGAGCATGTCTAGCACCATACCATCTGTCAATGAAGGCCTTCATTTGTGCCGAAGGACCCCACCAATAGATTGGAGTGCCAAGAATCCATACTTGGCTTTGATTCATCAGTTCGAGGAGGGGAGCCATGTCATCTTCTTGAGCACAGGATTGACTATCACGGCATCTATCACATGCCTTGCACGGATTGATGTTCAGTTCATCCAGTATGACTTTACCAATCTGAGCACCAGCCTTGGCAGCTCCAGACAATACTTCATCAACAATAATCTCAGTATTGCTGTTTCGTCGTGGGCTACCCACAATTCCTAGGACGTGAATTTCTTTTGTTTCATGCACTAAGTTACTCACTCCTGATCTTGTAAAACAAGGACTTTCTCAAACAATTCAATGTCTGGATTGATTTCCGCTATTCCCGCAGCCACAGGGTCTCTAGAAGTGTAGGTTGTTCTAATTCTAAATGGAACGTCAACCAAGTTAGAGGCAACACATTCCTTTGCTATTTCGACCACCAATCGCTTCCATACCCCCTTGTTTCCGGGCCTCCTTGCGGTGAATCTCATGATGTATCGGTCTTCATCTCCTGAGAGACTAGGACTATCAGGCGTCAGCTTGAGAGCAGCACTTGCTGCTACCATCTTGTCATCTTTGAGTATGATTACAGCATGTCCATCTTTCAAGACTCTATCCACAAGGTACGTCTTCATTGCATCATCGTTAGGAAATGCATTCTTGATGTAGTTATCAGATTTAATCAACTCCATCAAGCCCTTAACATCATCTTCTGTGGCTGCTTTTGCAGTGTAGGAAGATTCCTCCTCATTCAGTTTCCACTTGCTGACTTTCTTGACATCCAAGTCTTTATTGTAGAAATAGATCTGATCCTCTACTTGAAAACCACGTTTGTAAAGAAACTTCAGCTGTTTTTATGCAATTTTTGAGCCCATGTCTACTGTTGATCCAATAGATTTGGTCT
>JAEOST010000298.1 GCA_016840245.1 Candidatus Thorarchaeota archaeon | reverse complement strand
GAGAATGATTATTGTCGTTATCACCAAGAAGCCTTGGACAATCTACTGTCAACGTATGACAACTGGAAGAAAGCTAGTGGGGTAAGCTGGGAAGAATATATCGAACGACTTTGTCAGATAGAAGAGACTGGGCTTTGGGTGCTTGATGTGGCTGAGCTGATTAAGTCAGGAGATGATCTTTCAGCACCGACATAAGTTCCAACATCCTTTCCCGAGTCAGTGAACTCATCCCGACAACAAGCATACACGTCTGATTAGTCCATAATGCCAACCTTTCAGCTAGTGTTCGTACTAGTGTACTTTCAATCTCAGTAGAGAAGAATCCGATTGAAGTGGGTTCAGAACGGCCTTGTCCAGGGGGAATTGCCATAGCAGATAGACCAAGCCTGAAACTCTTTGAATCTGAGATTAAGACTATTTTACCATTTGTCATAGTCATAATGCGTACGTTGATGGTTCCTGTAGAGGTTTCAGAAGAGAACTCGGTTATGTCATCGAACTCCATTGCTAATCAGACTCCTTAGTGAAGAAGTAGGATAAATCACTAACGCAAATGGGTTTTGGAAGCAACATGGTTATCAAGGCGTCGACTAGCAGATGAATAGAGCTCTGATGACTGGAGATTCCTCGAGCTATACGGACTTCTTTCCGTATCCCGAAGCACGCGATGGTCAAGAGGACATGATGAGGAGAATTGAAGAGTCAGTTAAGGCGGGAGTTCACATTTGTGCTGAAGCGCCAAATGGTTTTGGAAAAACCTGTGTAACACTAAGCAGTGTGTTGCCTTGGATAAAGGAGAAGAAAGGAAAGATTCTGTATTGTGCGCGAACTCACAGACAACTTGATCGGGTTATGGAAGAGCTTGAGGAGATATCTGGCAACAACGATGTGTCTGGCGTTTCTTTCCGTGGGCGTCGACATATGTGTCTGAACTCATTTGTACTGGAGAACGCTGATTTCGTAGCTCCAATATCAGAGGTCTGCGGGCAGCTGAAGGCAACAGGAAGATGCACATACTATGAGAATCTTCGTCGTGCTGGAAACCCGGAGCAACTTCTAGATGACATGCCAAAGAAAGTACTTACAGCCCCGGAGATTTCAAAGATTGCTGCAGGCAGGTCATTATGTCCATATGAACTCACAAAACGTCTTGCCAAAGTAGTAGATGTGGTGGCTCTTTCATATCTTTACGTCTTTGATCCTTGGATTCTTGAAGTATTCATCCCAGATCTTGATACACCTCCTTCAAGGATGGTGCTTGTACAGGATGAAGCACACAACGTACCAGCCACAGCATTAAGCTCTGCAAGTGACTCATTGACTATTGGAGCAATAAGACAGGCACTCCGTGAAGCAAATACCTACAATGATGAACCCTCCAAGGATTTCACTCGTGCACTTGCTAAAACAATCCTAGAGCTCTCGTCAGAGATGAAACAGGTTGAAGAAAAACCGGTGAATCCTCGCGAGATAGTCGAGTCTACGATTAAGATTGCTCAATTAGAGCATCAACCACAGATTCTGGCACATATGAAAGATCTGGGAACCAAAATACGACGAGGTCTATTGAAGGCTGGTAAGTTCCCACGTTCTTCAATCCATAGAGTGAGTGAATTCCTGGTTAATTGGTTGAGATATGCAGAGAGAAGTGACTATACTTTCTTGTTAGCATCCAGCAAAGGATATGGAGAAACTAGACGAGTTTCATTGGACCTTGTTGCATTAGATCCGACATCCGTCACTAAGAACGTTCTGAGTATGGTTCATAGCTCAGTAGCAATTTCTGGTACAATGTCACCATTGGACGCATATGCAGAGATGCTGGGTTTTGGATCGGATGCAATAAAAGCGACGTTTCAAAGTCCGTTTGCTAGAAGAAATAGACTTGGTCTGATTGTAAATGGATTAGACACCTCTTTTCAGAACCGAAGTAAAAAAACTTTCGAGAGGATGGTTGACCATTGTGTTGCTGTCGCAGATGCCACCCCAAGTAATACGGGTATCTTCACCTCGAGCTACACGGTGGGCAAGTCGCTGATTGATGCAGGTCTTGCAAAGCGTCTCCGGCGTAAGCTCTTCGTGGAAAGGGCGGGAATGAAGGGTGTTGAAAATGACAAATTGATTGAGGACTTCAAAAAACAAGGAGACCAGGGTGGAGCAGTGCTTCTTGGAGTTCAAGGTGGGCGTAACTCGGAGGGAGG
>JAEOST010000297.1 GCA_016840245.1 Candidatus Thorarchaeota archaeon | reverse complement strand
TCATTTCTCTGTTAGTGAGAAGAGAGAAGAAAACGAAAACCACCAGTGACAACAAGTAGGAGAATACAGAGAAGACTCAGCTGCTGTATTTTGACTGATACTATGGCTAATACTGCTATTTCTATGCCTATATACACATAGCTCATCATTAGAATTTGATTCAAAAGAAAAAGAAAAGGATGAGGGAGCTTTAATCCCTCGTGAGATAGCTCTAGGTTCCCTCAGCATATGCACGTGCATAGGCCTCTTGCTCAGGAGTCCACTTGTCTATCTTGAGACCCATAGTTTCGAGCTTGGCCATAGTGCTCTGCTTGTCGAGTTCTTCTGGGAACTCGTAGACAGCGGGTTCCAAGTCCCTGCCATTCTTTGCCAACCAGAGCATTGCATTGAGTTGTCCCGCGAAGCTGAGGTCCATGACTTCACTTGGGTGGATGGATGGGTGCGAAATCTTGGTGTATCTAAATGATAAGTATCGCGATACATACTGGAGTTATCGGACTTTAAAAGCCACGTTCGAAAAATGAGTATGAGGACCAGTGTGGTTTTCGCTATTTAAGCACCACGCGGATTTGAAGAATGTTTCAACTGGACATAATAATGAAAACAGGTGTCGTATATGGAAGAGGATGAAGGTTTGATTGACAATCTAGAGAATAATCTTGGTGATCTCATTGTAATTCTCTTTGGTACAGTTCTTACTTTCATTCCTTTGATTGGTTTTCCATTATTAACAATATTAGTGGTCTACCTAATTCTAAGAAGAAGGTCGAGAAGAAAGAAATAGCAGAAATGAAAATGACATGGTGCTCAAGTTCAGAACAGACGAATCACACTCCGAACAGACCTTACCCGCCTTCGACCATGAGGCGCAGAAGAAATCGGGTAAACCCGCGAATACCATGACACATCTTCATGGTCTTCTCATCTCTCTTTCTGAAGAAAGAGAGAACACGATTAGTGTGATTGCTACTTGTGGAGCTTGAGACATTAACCTCGAGATGAGGAACAAACTAGCTCTCACCTCCGTAAGGTCCTGAATCAGCCCAAGAAGCATTCAACGACTCAGAGAGATTCAGACGAGAACTTAGAAATGCGGCAAGGACAATGAATGCTATGATGGAAGAAATAAACATCATGAACACCAATCCTAGCATTGGCCATGGAATCAGTGGGAATACCTGAATCGGGTACGTAATACTACCGTAGGAATAACTCCATGTGGATGTGAGTAATGCACTACTAATCAAAAGTGGTGATATGCATAGAACAACTAGAATACTGACCAATGTTAGAACGAAAGTCTCCGCTAACTGTATCCCAATGACTGTCATTCTTGTCGCCCCAATTGAACGGAGCAGTGCCATCTCTCGTTTTCTTTGATTAATCATTTCAGTTGCGTAAACAATCAGAGCTCCAAAGATTGTGCCAATTAAGGCAAACATCATCATAGAGTCTACCGCTCTATCCATCTGATAGTTCACAGTGGACACATACTCTTCCAGTAGGTAGGACGCGGCTGTCCATCCAGAACCGTCAATTGCTGCCAGACCACCATCTGAGAACAGGTCCCAGAATATCTCTGTAGCGTTAGCTTCATCTTCTGTTGATACGCAGAGATAGTTTGTCGTACGCCTTGGTAATTCGATATGTGACATCACATAATCCCGGTCTACCCAGATCATTCTTTCCCCTGCACTTCTAAACCGGAACGAACGAGGACCGTTCGGCACTAAGAAGAATTCAGGAATTGCACTCACAATACCAATGACTCTGAATGTGATAACAGTCAAACCTGTCGAAGTGTTGGTGAACGATTTCAATGAATCTCCAACCGAGAGTTCATAGATGCTCGCTATGTCCTGAGTAATCACTGCTCCGTCTGGTTCCAACATCATCTCTCTGAGAAGGTTCCCCTGTTCAGAATCGTTCAATCGAATGCCTGCAAAATCATATCCAATATCAATGTATTCGGATGGGTCTATTGCGATATAGTTCCCTGAACCCTGGTACCCAACATCCAAACTGAATTCACTAACTATGGTTGCCCCTGTGACAAATTCCTGTGAGGTGATATTCTCGGAGAATTCATTCCATAAATCTTCATTATCATCATTCAGTCGAAATGCCATGTCTGCTCCTATCCCAAATCGATTATGGGCCATTTCAGTTTCTGGTAGAGTCGCATCTATTGTAGCGCTGGTCCAAGCCATACTGATTGCCAGAACTATGACTGCAATGACAATTCCAGCGGATGATGCTTCTCTCCCTAATCTTCGAACACCTACCATGCTTTGGATCTTGCCAAAAGGACCCTTGAGGAGTTTTGATAGAATGAATGCTCCTTTTCGAAGTGCTTTCATTGTGATACTAGCGATTCCAAGAAAGAGAGCGAGAGGCATCGCTGATACGATTATATCGATAAAGGGTATAAACCTGATTCCTGGTCCAGCAGAACCAAGCCCATAGAGTAAAACAATAGAGACTAGGACAGTAATGAAGTCCCACCGTAATATCTTCAGACCTTTAGCCAACTTTGCTATCCTCCCTCCACCCCCCTCTATTGACTCTCTGGTGGACCTAACCCTTCTGAAACTGAGTAATGCTCCCAATGGTAGTACTAGTCCTACAATTAGAGCGAGAAATAACGACTCAATGGTGATCAGAAGTGGTTCTGCAAAAATCCTCTCTAAGCTGTAGTTGAGGAATCCATCGGTTGCTATTGCTAATCTACTGAATAGAATCCCCACACCTAATCCAATTGTTGCTGATACCACTGACAGGAGGAATACCTCTCTTGTCACGCTCCTGCCAACATCTCCCTTGGAAGCTCCTCTAGCCAGTAACATACTTCTCTCAAATCGACGGTCTTTCACATTGTACCGAATTGCTAGAATGGCGACAAGAAAGACAATGAGGACTACGCCACTTGCTCTCCAAATTTGGTTATATCGTAAACTTGTCTGCCACATTGCAAAAGAGTAGACTGCATTCCAGAGCATATTATGTACATAGTAACGCGAATATCCTGTCACCTCGTAATTTGGATCGACTGCATATATTTGACTATTTATCGAAATAAGGTAAGAACTTGATCCACTCACATCAAAAGGTGACACTGGAGTTCTATCAACATCTGCAATTATTGCATGCTCGAATTCTCTGGAGGGTGCTTCGATAAGTTCAGGACTAACAAGCACCATGCTCCACTTGACACCCACTTGATAAATTCCTACAAGCTTGACTAGTTTCCATTCATATGAAAAATCTGTGAAGTTAATGTATACACCAATTTCGATATCCATCCGGTCAGCATACGACTCCTGCACTGCAATCTCACTCTCATTGGCAGGCATTCGTCCTTCAATCGTGTAATAGTCTGGAAATGTCTCTAGAAAAGTATCATCAATCATCCAGGCCATGCCAACTCTCTCATTGGACGTATGCTCGGGCGTATACATGATTTCTGAATACACACCACTAATTGATGCAGCGCGCTCAATTCCTGGGATAGCACGAATTTCATCAGTTCTTTCGACTAGGTCAATATTCTCATTGTAT
>JAEOST010000296.1 GCA_016840245.1 Candidatus Thorarchaeota archaeon | reverse complement strand
TGGCACATGGTTTACGTTTACGACAGAGGGTATCCACAAGTTTGAAGTCTGGATATATGATAATGCAGGACCTCCGGGTCATGGAAACGTATGGACTGAGGAACTTTACATTCAGATTGACAAAACTGCTCCTGAAACATTGATGAACACTGATATCTCACAATATGGTGTAGATCTCAATGGTGACATTTGGACCAATGAACCAGTGACATTATGTTTCGACTGGGAATTCTCTTCGGATGCCCTATCTGGATTTGCTAGATTGGATTCTGATCATCGTGGTGTGATGTATCGAGTTGACGATGGAGAATGGGTCTATCTGACCGAGGTACAAATCGATCCATGGTTGATTGGTGACCCCTGGATAATGTATCCAGAGTTTATGGGGAGAGTACCTCTCGTAACTATCTCAGGAGAGGGAATTCATACAATCCAGTGGTCCTCAGTAGATGTTGCTGGCAATGTAGAAGCGATTCACGAAATCACATTTGGAATAGATCGAACCATCCCTGATGTGGACGTGATAATGAGTGGTACACAATATGAAGCTTGGTTCAGTACAGATGCGCACATCAAATTCACTGCTACAGATTCGCTATCTGGACTGGTTGATCCATTGGATGGCTTAGGGCCAATCTTCAACTATCGGATAGATTCAGGTCCAATCACTGAAGGAAGACTTGACACATGGTTTTCATTTACCACAGAAGGTACTCATGTGATTGAAGTCTGGATATATGACAACACAGGACCTCCGGGTCATGGAAACGTATGGACTGAGGAACTCTACATTCAGATTGACAAAACTGCTCCTGAAACAACTATCTCCACAGAACGTGTCCCTGGGGGAGTAGAAGTGACGCTCTCTGCAATGGATGTAGGATCTGGATTGAGAGATTCAACCTATTATAGTATTGATGACATGACAACATGGGTACAATATACTGGAACATTCACACTGGTAGCTGGTGGAATTGTCGACATATACTATTACTCTGTAGATATCGCAAGAAACAGCGAATCTGTCAATATGGAGTCCGTTGTTGTAGATATCACGCCGCCTGAAACTACAATCACACTAGATGGAGACATATTGAACGGTTGGTATTCTGCTGATGTGATAGTGACTTTATCCGCGACAGATGAGGATATAGGAGTGGCGACGACCGAATACAGCTTCGATGGTAATAGTTGGATAGCATACATCGGACCCTTCACAATATCAATAGAGGGCGTCTACGTTCTATGGTACAACTCAACAGATGAGGTTGGCAATGTTGAAATCACTAAGATATCTGAACCCATCAAAATCGATATGACAATACCTGAGCTTGCAATTTCTCTGGATGGAACACTCGGTAATAACGAGTGGTTCACCTCAGATGTCACAGTTCTATTCTCTATGACGGACACATTGTCAGGTATCGGAGAGAGTCATTTCCTTCTTAGTGATGCTCAAGGGTCTTGGAATGAATATCACGTATACGATTACGAAGGTGTTGGAAATTTTGATCTAATGCTTACAGTTTCCATCGAGAGCGGAGAGATCTGGGCTTACATGAACGTTTCAGATGTTGCAGGTAATTGGGTCACTGATGAACTTTCGTTCAGGATAGACACGACCGCTCCTGAAACAGCCCTTAGCTATGTTCAAGTAACTGGCGTAGGCTCAGTGGTGACATTTACAGCTACTGATTCACTATCTGGCTTGTCTAGCATTATGTACAGTACAGACGGTCTCATCTGGGAAATCTATGACACACCCTTTACATTGAGTGATGATGGAATTTTTGACGTGCACTTCTATGCCATAGATGTTGCAGGGAACGAAGAGGCGATCAATATTGAACCAGTAGAGGTCGTTGTTGTCAATGTAGGAGAGATCACTTACACTGGAGATCTCACTGGAAACTACTCTGACCCAATAGTCCTCGCGGCCATGCTCTTGGATTCTGCGACACAGATGCCCATAGAAGGTCAAACTGTTACGTTCACGCTGGGAGTTCAGACCGCATCTGCAGTCACAGGACCGGATGGATTGGCAAGCACCACGCTCATCCTAGATCAATCTGCAGGAGTCTACACCCTCTCAGCTACCTTCGAGTCAAATGACATTTACCTCGGTTCAACAGACGAGGTCGAATTCACCATTGAGAAGGAACAGTCTACTGCCAGTTACACAGGATCTACAGTTGTATCAAGCCTTCTTGAGTCGTTCACCATGAGAGCAACAGTATTCGACGACGAGGACGGTCACTGGGGTGACTTGACATTGGCCTACGTAACCTTCACGATTTACTCGAACGAGATGGATATCGACAGTCCGGTACTTGTGGAAGGTCCATACCTCGTGGAGCTCACTGAAGTGGAAGGTGTGGGTGTTGTGATTGTGGAGGTTCCAAATCTTCCTGCAGGCACCTATCTCATTGTTGTAAGTTTCCAGGCAGATGTGAACGGCTACTACCAAGGTCCAGACTCAGATACTGTCACACTAACGATATACGAGCCCTCTGACGACTTCGTGACTGGCGGTGGATGGATCTGGGACTCTGAAGGCCACAAAGGTCACTTCGGCTTTGTCGTGAAGTACAAATCGGACGGCACCCTGAAGGGTTGTTTCATCTATATCTACAGAGATGGTGACTGGCTAGTCATTATCAAGAGCTCAGAATGGATAGGCTTGGCAATCGTTGACAACCATGCTTACTTCGAAGCTCAGGTCTCCATCATGCAGTTCAATTTCAGGACATGGGAGTTCATCTGGAGTCAGGAAAGTCATACCATCAAAGTAGATGCATGGGACAATGATTGCAGTGGAGAAGATGATGTGTTTCAGATGAAGGTTTATGATGAAAACGGTCTTCTATGGCATGAGGCTGGTTTCAACCCATACGGTTACCTTGAAGGAGGAAACATCAGGATTCACAGAAGGGATGACTAGTCCAATCTAGAAACGACTAAGATATCAGAGAATAATCGGGTGAGAGAGGAAGACCCTCAATCACTCTCTGAAGGAATGCTAGCCAATATAGCTTGGTGCAATCTAGCATCTGAATTGGTGCCCAATGCACCATCTTCGACGCTACTTGGTTTGTAGTATTGGTGAACTATGAGGTCTCCTCTTGATATCTCAAACTCCCACTTCTCTCCTGTGGTTGGATGTCTGACCTTCAACATCTCTCCATTCATTCTCATGCCCTCTTATTCAACATAGGAAATACTCTCAGATAATCATTTCCTCTGCACACTGAGAATATCAATACTTCAGGATTTCAAAATATCAAAGAAGATTCGCAAAGCAAGATCGACGAACTCGTCATCAGTTCCAAAATAATCTGGGAAGATGATTTGATACGTCATCATAAGTCCCACAAGTCTTAGAATCCTATCCTGTTTCTCTTTTGCCTCGCTCAGATTGACCGGTGCAGACTCTGCTTTCTTCATTATTGCATCTGAGAGAATGCCCATACCTTGCTGTAGTCCTTCTGTA
>JAEOST010000295.1 GCA_016840245.1 Candidatus Thorarchaeota archaeon | reverse complement strand
CCAGTACACCAACTCTCAGGTCATCAACTCAAACCAAACAATCTCCATGCAGGAAACAATGTGCCAAATGTTAGAATGCGCGGGACAAGTCAGCTGAAAGCAGGCGAGACCTATGCCATCGAGCCCTTTGCCACTGATGGGAATGGCTCAATAAAGGCTGACCGACGTGCCTACATCTTTGCCAACAATATGTCAAACAAGAAGAAGTTGGACAAGCTCACTATGCAGGTCCGAAATATGGCCCGACGGCAGTTTGGCACTGTACCCTGGGCATCAAGATGGTTATACGACCTCAAGAAGGGATTTGACTTTGAGGTAGCATTGAAGAACCTGCTACGAGCGGGGGCAATCAGCTCCTATCCAGTGCTGCTTGAGGCGAAAGATGGGATGGTATCTCAGGCAGAACACTCGGTCTTCGTATCCGAGGATGGAGCGATAGTGTCAACAATGCTAAACGACAGTTGAATGCCGCGGTGATGGAACCGCTTAAGAAGTGGAGATATAGACCACATTCAGGTGATAGCATGACTGATGCACCACACCCCTCCCATGTCAAATCTGGAAAGATTGCAGCTCGCGTTCTCAAGGAGATTGGACCTGAGATTAGTCCTGGGGCATCAGTGCTGCGGATATGTAACCTAGCTGAGAAGAAGATCCTTGATTATGGTGGTCAGCCTGCTTTTCCATGCAACGTCAATGTCAATCATGTTGCTGCACATAACACAGCTCCGGTTGATGACAAGTCACGTATTCCTGACTTTGGACTTGTGAAAGTCGACATTGGTGTGCATATTGATGGTTATATCGCTGATACTGCTGTCACAATAGATGTAGACGGCACTCTGGAAGGATTTGTAGCAGCTACAGATGATGCCCTTGAAGAGGCAATTCAGCTGCTCAGGCCTGGAGTTTCACTAGGAGATATTGGTAAACAGATTCAGAAAGTAATCACAGCGTACGGTCTTCGACCAATAGACAATCTCAGTGGTCATAACTTGAAGCGGTACAGACTACACGGGGGAAAGACGGTACCAAACACAAAACGTCGTACACCGGATATTGTAGAGGCTGGCGAGTACTATGCAATAGAACCCTTTGCTACCAGTGGGATCGGCAAGGTCATGGACACAGACTTTGTCTATATCCTTGAAAATACCGGAAAAGAGATGGAGCTGAAAGGAACTACTGAGAAGTTACGCAAACACCTCCTTGACCGATATGGACCTCTTCCATTCACTGCACGGTGGGTTGGTGCCTCTAAAGGAGTGGACGTTGTCGAGGAGATCAGAGAACTGCTCAAGGTCAAGGCGATTAAGGCTCACCACGTTCAAGTGGAGAAGAAAGGGCGCCCGGTGAGCCAATCAGAGCATACTGTCTTTGTATCAGACAGTGAAGTGAAGGTTCTTACTCGACCCGATTAGACGTTGTACTTGTCTTCGGGTTCTTCTCTGACCATATATACGCCTTGGATTGTCATGGTACTCTGACACTTGGGACACCTAGCCTCAAGTGGCTTGAGAATATAGTCACCTAGTGCAAAGTCACGAATCTCTTTGAACTCACAATCTGAACTATCACAGTGTATCTCGGTCACAGTTGGTGGAGGTGGCTTGACCTCGGTGGAGGGACCTCTGTCAGCCAAAAGACTGAATCCGAATACCATTGTAACGAACCCGACAATCAGGAAGAGCAAGTCAGAACCTGTTGTCATGCCCATTGTAAACATCATCATGCCCACTGCGGAGAGTGCTATTCCAAGTATTTTAGATATCATTCCCATTTGTAATCCCTCACAGTCCGATACCAATTGTATTTCCAATTCCTGCCAGAATGATCCTATCCCCTGGCTTTGTTCTCTTCAATATGGCAGTCTTGATTCTCTTTATCACTTCAGGGACAGACTCAATGATTTTCTTGTCCATGACCCCAACAGCTGCGGCCTCGTTCTCCTTAATCACGATGGCTTCAATTGCGATGTTATTCTGAGTTGCGGCATTCTCGATTGCATGCTTCTCAGGTCCGGGATCTCCTATTGCAGCCCCAGTGCCCTCAGAAACTCGTCCCATGTCTTCTCCCTCAAGCTTGAGTGCCGCATCGATAGTGATTATCCTGGCGATTTTACCACTATTCTCCTCAACTATCTTCTGCACACCAAAGCCAGGCTTTCCAACTGTACCACCTGGGCCCGTGGCTCTCATAGCATAGATAGTTCGGCCCTCTGCATTGACGAGATAGTATCCGACCTCTCTTGAGATCTCATGAACATAGTCGTCTGGTGTGGCACCATATTCTCTAGCAAACCTGGTTACAACCAGAGGACCGATTCCATCACCAATTGGTTTCCCTGCTGCAAAGGCCTCGAGAGCATCGAAGTATGCCTTGGCCAGATTCATTATCTCAGGTAGTTGCATCTGAACCTGCATTATCACAAGGGTGCTATTGGTCTTCTTACCAAGTATGTAGAAGTGTTTGATAATCCTGTAAATCAGGTTCAACACTTGAGCAACCTCCAGTGTGTTCTCAAGTGACTGGAGTTCAGAGGGAGATGCATCAGGTGCCATCTCGGTCACAAACTCTTCAAACCTGTCTCTTCGTTCGTCTAATAGATGGTCAAGACGCTTCAGTATCCCTGCTGGATCAAGGTCCACTGGCATTATTGTGAAATAGTCTATCCAGCGGTCTAGCTCTTCACCAAGCTCTGTTTCATCTCTGCCGTATCGCTTGAAGGCCTCAATTGCCTTTGTCCTTGATTCGTTGGACATCTGCTTGAACTTCACCAGTCCCGCCTCAATCTGCTTGAGCATCTGCCATATCTGTATTCGTTGGCCATAGAGGCTCATCAGGATGATGAACGCGAAAAAGGCTAAGTTGAAGATCCATGAAAAATCGGTAGTTTCTTGACCAATCTGCATCAATATCACCGGTTTGAACTATGGTATTCCTTTAAGGATAACTATCCCTACATTGTTTTACTTTTCAGAAAAACTAGCAATGTAAGAAGGAGAATGTGGCAGCTTACAGGCGTCTCACGGACTCGCGCACCGCAGATTTCCCATAACGGAATCGTATTCCATATCTGTGGTTTCTGGTTTAATAGGTTCTCTTCTAATGTAATCATCAATCTTGATAAAGTACTCACTACCATTCTTTGGTCACTTTCAATACTACACCACAGTGAGGACACTCTGCTTTGTCTTCTTCAATCCACTCTATATCACTGGAGTGAATACTCTCGTTGCATTCGGGACACACATCAGGCACTTTGTATATTCGTGTATCTAGATATAACCTGATGACCACAATCAGAATATATGCTACTACAGCAGCAGTAAATCCCCCCCCACCACCTACAATTACCCTCAATACAAAGTAGTACAGATTCCCCCTAGAGAGTTCCCCAATTCCTGTAACTAATGCGATTACACTGGAATAACTAAGAACCAATACAATTCCACCAAGAAT
>JAEOST010000294.1 GCA_016840245.1 Candidatus Thorarchaeota archaeon | reverse complement strand
GAGCTTTTCCAAGTCTGTCATTTAGCTCGGTAGTAAGCTTCTCCCGTTCTCCTGGTACTTCTTGAAGAGCATGGCTATTGTCGATAAGATGCTGCAGAGCAGTTTCAAACTCAGTCACTGCTTCATGGAAAGCACCTTGTTTCAACAAATCCTCTCCCCGATTTTGAAGCTCAAGGATACTCTCTAGTACATCATAAGGTGATGTACTTAGGAGCCCCAACTCAAATCGAGATTCTTCATCACTATAGAGATCCAGCAGGCGATCTTCATATTGAAGGCTAACAATCAATGTCCCTCCAGGTGTCGCTATGTAAAGATACTCGTGGTCCGCAAGAACATGGTCAAGTCTAGCACCATCAATCTTGAACTTACCCAGCTCAACAGATCTAACTAGATCCCATATGCGAATTGTCCCAGAGGTGTAAATTGCTACCAAGTACTGGTCACTAGCCCACATTGACGCAACAGGATGTGACGAATCAGATTGTAAGGTGTGTAAGAGACTCCACTCAACTCGGTCCCATACCTTGATTTCTCCAGAGCTGAGTCCAACTAGAATGGTAGCGGAATTACCAGCAATGACTGATCCTTTGTCTTTCTTATCTAATCGAGTAAGCTCAGCAGGTGCTTTACCTGGAACCAGTGTCCACACCACAGGTTCCTCTTTCTTTGTGACAGTGCAAATTATCTGTTCATCAGACCAAAGTGATGTTAGGTCAGATTTATGGAGTTGCCAACTGGAGGTTTCGTGAGTATCCTTCTTGATAGACACAAGTCGTCCTTCTTTGGCACCAACAAAGAAATAGTCACCCTGAAGAGTTGAGGTTAAGGCTTGGTAGCTTAGGTCAAACCAACCAATCATCCCCCAAGTTCCTTTCCGCCAAACATATACTCTCTTTTCACACGTAGCATAGACTTGCTCATCATCAACCTGAACGGTCAATGGCTCAGTGTTAGTCTCTCCCAGGACTGCTTCCAACTTCCAGTCGCCCTTTGACCAGACTCTTACGCGTTGGTCCCGACAAGCAGCATAGAGATACATACTGTCGTGACAGAGACTTATAGCATCTGACTCTAGTTGTGCAACTGTTTTGTGTTTCAACGGTTGAGCGATATCAGTAGCATCGTTTGAATTTGACATGCTGCCCAGCCCACATAGAGAGTATTAGTTCACAGCAGAAGTCTTGCTTTAAGTGAGTTTCGAAGACAGATTCATGTTAATTTAGGTGTGATATTCATAACATATACCGTCTTATAGGATACTATTGCTACATCTAAACTATCGATGTTTTGATATTAGGACATTCAGAACACACTTTAATACCATGAGATAATTGTGCAGTACAAGCCAAAGGAGGCAGCCTGTTGGATAGTCATGAATGGAGACGTGAGCTAGACAAATTAGCAGAGCTAAAGGGAATCCTAGTGTCCCTAAACCCAGCACTCGATGAACAGACGAGTCGCCAGATGCGCCACTTATTTGATACATTTGCAACCATTACTAAACTTGAGAATGACGTAGCTAGCTCAGGTTTTATGAAGAAACGTAAGGTTCAGACGCAACTTGAGAAGAATGTGAGTCAGTTCGAAGACGATTTTATGAGGCTGACTCGTGATTTTGCGGACATTCTTAGGAAGGAACACAAGGACGTTTTGTCCGTAATTCCAAAGTTGGAGGCGATGAAACCTCAAGAGGCTAAAGCCCTCTCATCACTTGCATTCCCATCTGTAAGCTCGGGTGATGTGAAAGATCTAAGTGGGCTTCATGGTTTTGGTAAGACTTTCTCAGAGCAGTATACTTCACTTCATCAAGAGTTTTCCATGGAAGTCAAGACAACTCTAGATGAGAACAAGAGAACTGTGGAAACCTATGAACGTCATGTAACCATCGATAGAGGTGAAGTCACTACAACGGTATCAAATGAGGAAGTATCTCATCTGCCAATTGTAGAACTCATTCGGATGATGGAGAAACTCAAGGCTGAGAGAACCTATCTAGATGGACGAAAGGATGAGGTAAGTGGAATGCTTGGGACCTCCTTGATGAGCGATGTAGAGGGTCTACAAGCATATGTCGAAACTGGTGCAAGATTGGGTTTGGACTTGCCAATCGATTTCTCTCAGAAACTCCGTATCTTGGCTCGTGATGCCTCAAAGGCTAGCAATCTAACAACTCTAGTCACACT
>JAEOST010000293.1 GCA_016840245.1 Candidatus Thorarchaeota archaeon | reverse complement strand
CCGGGGAGAGTATTGCTGTCATGGTGGACAGCCTCTCTATATCCCTCTACAGGTACACATTGGTTGTCACTGATATTGCTGGTAACTCCACATCTGATGAGGTTTTAGTGACAGTGTACGACACTAACCTTCCTTATGTCAATCATCCCTCAGATCAAATTGTAGCATTGGGTTCTGTGGGTAATGTGATATCTTGGCATCCTTTGGATCTCAATCCATCAACCTTTGTCGTCTATCGAGATGGAACGCCAATTGAATCCGGATCTTGGAATTCTAGTGCAGAAACTATTGCAGTTTCAATAGATGGCCTCTCGTTGAACACCTATATGTTCACAATAAATGTGACAGATGGAGATACTAACATTGCCAGTGACTCAATCTTGGTTACAGTTTCTGACTTGTCAGCACCTACTGTAGATGGTCCTGACGATTTTCAGTATAATGAGGGGGAGAACGCTGGATCAATTTCTTGGGATGCGTGGGATAGCGATCCTGATCATTATAGAATCTATAGAAACGGTGCGATTGTTAGAAATAATCCTTGGATTTCAACAGGTCAGATGTTATCTACAGGTGCCAGTGGATTACCTATTGGTGTTCATAACTTTACCATCTGGCTACTAGATGACTATGGTAATACTGCTACTGATACAGTATGGGTCACCGTTGTAGATGGCACATCTCCAGTAGTTGACAATCCCTTGGATCAGGAATATAGTGAGGGTGATGTTGTTGGAGTGATCAAGTGGAACATAACTGATAGCCATCCATCCATTTACTATGTACTCTGGGAGGGAATCGTCATCAGTTCAGGGGCATGGACTACAACAAATCAAATGATAGAGATTGATATTCTTGGATTGTCTGCAGGTGAATTCAGCTATACTATCTTAGCCTATGATGAAACTGGCAATTCGATATCTGATACAGTATCTGTTACAGTCTTGGACGGTACAGCTCCCATGATCTTCACATTTGTAGATACTACAGTTCTTGAGAATGCTGTTGGAACTCAGATTGTATGGATCCTCACTGATTACTATCCTCTTAGCTATGAGGTGTTCATAGAGGATGTACTAACATTCTCTGGAGCTTGGAATGCAAGTTGGGAAACAATCAGTGTATCCCTCGATGGGCTTGCACTAGGGGACTATAACTACACCCTGCGTATATTTGATGAGAGTGCAAACTTAGCAACAAACATAGTAATCGTTACTGTTTATGATGGTACTGCACCTGTCATAGATGAACCAGTAGACTTCTCCTTCGGTGAGGGCGAAACTGGTATCTCCATAACATGGAACCCATCCGACCTCCATCCATCGAGATATGTCATCTATGGAAATGGTTCAATTCTAAAGTCGGGATTGTGGAATTCTAGCTCGGAGCTAATCACAATCACTCTAGACGGGCTGCCATTTGGTGTCAATGAGATTACCATTTGGGTCTATGATGGTGATGATAACTTCGTAACAGATACTGTTCTAGTAACAGTTCTTGACATCACTGCCCCGACAATTGACAGCCCTGTTGACATCGAGTACACTGAAGGAGATACTGGTAGCACAATCACTTGGACTCCCTCAGACCTTCACCCATCGACATATGATGTCTACAGGGATGGTGTAGTAGTCAGTTCAGAGATGTGGTTAGCAAGTCCTATTGAGGTATCTGTGGACGGGCTTTCAGTTGGCGAGTATAACTACACCATAGTTGTTGTAGATGTTGGTGGAAACACGGCATCTGATCAGGTCTTCGTAGAAGTTGTTGAACAAGGGTCTTCAACATCCACGACACCCTCTGGAACTACCACTCCAGTTGTGACAACCTCAACCATACCAGTTGTAACGACAACTCCCGAGCCACCAACACTTCCACCAATACCCCCCTCTGCACTGGAATCATGGGGTATCATCATTCTAACTTGGGTTGGAGTGTTTGTTGCATTCTTAGTAGTTATTGAGATACTTCACAGGAAAGAGATTCTCTAAGATTGTGGTCCTCATATGATTGAGTGCCTCTACCTTGCAGGTAGTGGGCATTCCTTCATTCTATGTATAGGGACAGAATGTGTTGTCAATATAGTCTAGGTTTTTTTCAATGCTGAGAATATAACGCGCTAAAGTATTCTGTGTCTTCGAATCAAGCTCTTCAAACGAACCATTACCAGCTAAATCATAATCTTGATTGAAAGCTATGTAGTGAATGAATTCAAACACCTTCATGGCTGTAGGGAGATTCTCCATCCAAACGTCATCAAGTTGATTCTCCCTCTCGTACCCTTCCATGAAGCAGTCAAGAAAACGTGTGGCAAACTCTCGGTTAGTTTCATTCTTGTTTTTCTCCCAGATGGAGAAGCCAAGTGTATTTGCAATATCAAGAATGAAGAACCCATATTGACAGTCATCGAAATCAAGCAGAGTGATTTTTTTCCCATCTAGGAAGAGATTCTGATGATGCATATCCATGTGAATGAGTCCGTAAGAATCATTGTTGATTGGAAGATCACGGATATATTCAATCACACTGTCGAATCTCTCTAGAACTTTCACCTGATTCGAGGGAATGCTCTCTCGATTTAAGTATGAATCCTCATACCACTCCCATCTCTTCGTGATGTCTGGCTCTGGGGAGTAGTTCTTTGTGAGAGAATGTATCCTGCCCATCAACTGCCCCCAGTTTCGGAACAGGTCTTCATTGAAGTCCTGTGGAGTTGCTAGCCTGCCTGATGCATACTCAAAACAAACCGCTGTCATGTAAGAACCGTTATACTCAATTGTTTCTACTATATTTCCATCAACAGATTGCTGAGGGCAAACTGCAGAGACTCCATTTTCTGTGAGGTATGATAGCCAGTCAATCTCAGCTCGTATCTGTTGAAGTGTTCTGTGACTAGATGGAGTTATCCTCAGAACTGCTCCTCTTTCATCCTCATTATGACCGAAGATTGTGTTCTCATAACCTCCGTATAGCTTTTGGAGAAGTTTAGGATCGATATTGTATTGCTTAGCAAACTCAGGCAGTCCTTTTCTTGCTCTAATCTCGTTCTCTGACATCATTTCAACCGATGGCACATGGTCATCAATATCAACCCTTTGTCCTACGTATTGAAAAATCTCAGGTCTGTCCCGGAAGATTAAATCAATTTACCCCACATTTCTTTTTCTGTTGGTTATGTTCTTGTAGATGACACGAGGTATAGGCAATGAGTGAGAATAATCGAAGTTCTTTATTGGTTCTTGGAATACTAACTATCATAGGACTAGCATTTAGCCTCTACTTGGCATTTAGCAATATGGATATGGAATCATTGATTCCACTTTTTCAAGTCCCTGGACCCTACTACTTCTTGTTAGTTGTTCTAGTGATACCTATGGTTGGATCTATTCTTACTGGTCTATTGTTGCCTAGAATCATTGTCCCACTCTACATGAGCTTCAAGAAGATAGTGATGGGCGGGTACAAAGATGCCTACGTTGACATCAATCAGAATCGACTCAGTCTAAGGCGATGGTTCGGACGAGCCTTTCTCACTGCATTTCTTATTCTTGGACTTATTTCAGCAGTAATCAATAGTGCAGACCCTCAGCTATTCATGACATCAGAGCAATATACCGAGTTCCTCTCTGAAGCTGGCACCGCACTAATGACACCCCCGGTCATAATGGGCCTCGCTGGGTTGATTGCTCCTATTGCATTTGGGTTACTAGCTGCATCTTGGCTTTTGGAAGATGCAGGACTCCTACAATATAACCTACCAGAAATCGATGAGGCACACCTCTATGAGGTAGAACCGACATATCTCAGATACAAGGGATATCTGAAGGGATATGCTGGAGTATCTTCTTTTCTCTTCCTTGCCTCTGTATTCTTAGTATTCTGGAATACTGGTGGTGTCAGGTATGAAGACATGCTTTTCACACTCCTCATTCCCATGTTCTTCATGCTGCAGACAATCCCTGGATATCTTGTATATTCCAAATTGGGTGTGAACTATCTCAGGAAGGGATTGCCAACAGTTGGAAAACTAACCGAGGCTGATCTCAAGCTATCGTGATTGACTGAGCATTCACATGCTTGAACGAGTGGGACTTCATGAAGAAGATCTGTCAATGGTTGCTTGAGGAGATAGGTCCCTGATATCAGTGGAGCACGATTAATCGGGTACACATAGCAACGAAGTTTAAAGGGCATTTGAAATCAATAGAAACGTGATACAAATGACCTGTTACTTCAAGAATTCCAGAATGATTGAGTTGTTTAACGACCTTGAAGTCTTAGTTACAAAGGAAAACAGGGACGCAATTAACGAGATAATTCACGATATGCTGAGTGTGGACTACAAGAATTGTGCAGCTACTTGGAAATTGGTCAGGAAGAGGCTCAAAGAGGATGGTGAGGGCTTCAAGCAGCGACTTCAAGGTGCATTATTGGCTTACAGATAGAATGAGGCGAACACAGACCCTCTTCTCTGGAAAATTCTGTGATGAGCTCTATTGGAACCGTCATGTACATGATGACCCTGAACAACCTTCACTGGAGTTCTCCAGAAAACTTGTTGTTGAATAGTCACACTCACTGATATCTTGGAACGTCTTTGGACTCGTCGTAGTAGGCATTCACCCCAATCTCTCGCATCCTGAGATTCCTCTCTCTCCATCTACGTTCTAAGTCTGCATGAAGTCCGTGTTTCTCACAAGGGAAACTATCACATTGGAAGCAATAGTCCATTACCTTTTCTTTCAATTCGTTGCATGAGGCAACTTGACAGTCTGGGTATTTACAATGTCCCTCTCTGCATCCCTTGCAGTCTGCTTCTGAGAAGTATGCAAGCATGTCCTTGAAGGCTTGATAGTTCTTGAATACTGGATAGAAGTTGGAATATCTCTCTGCATAACTATCAAAGTTACCAAGAAACGAGTCGAGTTTCTGAGCAGCGTGTTTCACATGGCCCTTTGAATATGCTACACACTTCTGACAATTCAAGCCACAAGGTGCTAGGATTTCTACGATTTCTTCATAGTTCATTATGGCTTCTCCTTTCTCTATCATATTTTTACAGAAAAGTGACCAAATACAGACCTATTTCTTCGAGCAGAAATTGCCTATATTTAAAATCAGTTAGAAGGCTTCTCTGCCAATTTAAATTACCCATAATCCTATTTTATCCATTTGCGCAGCTCATAACCCTTATTATCCGAGAGATATTTTGTCATATCGTGGTGAATAGATATGAGATGCGAACGAGTAAAAGGCGATTATTCTGATATTGGGATGCGACTGGGATTAATTCACAAAAAAGCAGGTCACATTCTTCCAGAGGTGTTGGACTCTAAGAGGACATTCGCTATTGAATGCTCAGAGGCCGTTAAGAAACATGCCCCTGGACTATTGGATGCGTTACATGCTGCATCCAGCAGTGCAGGATGGAAGATCGAGTCACTGTTCGCTGAGGCTCTTGCCTATGACTATCATGGGCAATGTACTGTGCTTGCAGTATCTGGTGAGATGACTAAAGATGGTTTGCCAATCTTTGGACGGAATCATGACTGGATGATGTCGATATTGACCTATGCGACAGTCTTAGACTCAAATCCAACTGGATCAATGAGAAGTCTTCAGTTTGTAGAGACCCCTGGTCTGTCTGCTGGTGGGATTAATGAGGCGGGTCTTGCAATAGGTGTGACTCTGGTTCCTAGAAATACTATCAAACCAAAGCCTGGTATCGCAGCTAATGTAGCTGCGAGATGGATGCTGGACCATTTTGCAACTACAGAGGAGGCTACAAAATACCTGAAGAAGATACCACACATCTCCGGATACACGCTCTTGATTGCAGATGCGGGAGGGGCTATGGCACGGGCTGAAGTGAGTCCTGATAAGGTAGTCATAGGTGAACCAGAGGATGGTCTAATCATTGCAACGACACATTACCTCTGCGAGGAGATGCAAGAGTTTGAGAACTTGGATATTGAGTTTGATTGGACATATGAACGAGAGCGCCGCGTTCGGGATTGGTACGCAGAACGAAAGGGCAATATTGGTCTAATAGATGCTCAAGAAGTATTAGGCACTCACGATAGGGGTGTATGCTGTCACTGGCTGGAAGATGGTAAAGATGCAGGTACGACTTGGTCTTGGGCTGCTAGTCTTGGAATGCATAAGATGCATGCTTCCTTCGGGCCTCCCTGCGAGAACGATTATGAAGAGATTGGCTTTGAATGATGGATAATGGTGAAACTAACGATGGTTGAGTTGGAGATACTTACAGACAATGTTGTTGCCATAACCAATGGCTGGAGTGGTGGAAATGTTGGAGGAATCTGCCTTCAAGACTTCTTGGTTGCAGTGGACACAACTCACAACTTCAGCAAGGGTCAGGAGTTTCGTAGTAGTCTTGAAACCCACTTTGACAAGCAAGTGCGATATGTCCTACTGACCCATCATCATTCAGACCACGCAAAAGGACTTGATGCGTTTGATGATGCTTCAATAATCAGCTCCAAAGAGACTGCGACTAAAGTAAGGTCTCTCACAAGTATCACACATCTTCCTACGGAAGTATTCAAGGACGAGTATATGATACAAGACGGCGATTTCAACCTAGAAATCTATCACTCGGGAGGTCATACTAGTGACTCTAGCTATCTGTTCTTCCCTCACAATCGTGTGATCTTTGCTGGTGACCTCATCTTTGAGGGTTACCTGTTCTTTGCAGGATACAAAAGTGACCCCAACCGTTGGATTGATGTACTGGAGCATTTCAAGGAACTAAAACCCAAGAAAATTGTACCAGGACACGGTCCGGTGTTAAACAAAATCAGTGATCTGGAGAAACATATCATCCTCATGAAGCAATTTCGTGAAGCGATTCGTGAGGCAGTTGAGAAGAAACAGGATCCTCGGACAATGGAGATTCCAGAGTTTGTCTATACTGTTTCTGAAAGAGTACCTCCTGTGGAATTAGACAAATGGTTCCGAAGAACAGCTATCAGTTGGTTCAAACGAGTCTAAAATCAGAGTAGGGAATTACTTTTGTGCAAGGAATACCTAGTATGCAGCATAATCCGTTTAAAGGAGGATACAGCTGTGGTGACAGCAATTGTCTTGATGCAGGTAGAAGCCGGTACAGCAGAAGATGTCTATAAAGCAATAGAGAAGATCGATTTGATAGAAACGATTCACATAGTGACTGGACCATATGATATCATTGCTTACGCTGAATTACCATCTCGATTGGATTTCAGAAAGTTTGTCAACAGTATCCATGATGTTAAAGGGGTCATACGTACAGAGACCTGCGTTGCCATCTAAGATTCTGTTTTAGAATACTTCAAGATTCCCTCTGACCACTATCGGACCAGTAACACCAATCATCCAGATTATCCATACTCAGTAGTCGTTCCGTCCAACACAGTAGGCACTATGCGACTATGAATCCATTTCCTTCTTTCATGTCCATTATGACTATCTCTGGATTAGCCTGAAGCGCCTCGGAGAATTTCTCTATGCCCTTGTCCCACGTATGCATTGGAACCACTGTTTTTGGTTGAATTATCTTGGTAGCATCCGCAGCTTCTGCGTTATCCATTGTGTAGGTATCACCAACAGG
Organism: Candidatus Thorarchaeota archaeon; assembly: GCA_016840245.1. Next base: position 1,182 of record JAEOST010000293.1, on the reverse strand, counting down.
TAAGATTGCTACGTCTATGTGTCCGAGTTCCTTCATCTCAGGAATTAGATCTGTGTCTCCTGTATGATAGATAGTCTTTCCATCAATAGTGAGAATATAACCCACTCCAAATCCTTTTGGATGAAATGGATTTCCAGGTGACCTTTCTCGTGACACATTGTATGCATACACCGCTTTGATACTGACACCTCGGATTTCAATCTCTTCACCAATCTGAATTGGTTGGAATTTGCCCTTGATTTTCTCCCCACAATTCTCAGGTGCAATCACTGTGGAGTCTTTTGTTTTGACACTCTTGATAGACTCCATATGACAATGATCATTGTGAGCATGAGTGACAAGAATGATAGTCCCTTTTTCTGAAACATCTGGCAATCGCTCAACATACTTCTTTGCTCGATAGAGGTCAATGTAGATGTTTTCTTCCTTTGTTTTAATCTGAAAACTTGCATGACCCAAATAGCGTATTGTTATGGTCAATTACGTCACCTACGGTAAACATACACTCAGCTCTTCCTCATAAAATAGCCTATTCTCAGAGGCCAACGTCTAGGTTCCTTTCGGTTTGCACATCATACATGCCCAACCTGCAGTCTGAGAATCGTAGTCAAAGACTTCAAAGAATCTTTCATCGCGCAACTGGTTGACCAAGTTGTCTTGCTCCTCAGATGTAAGGAATGGTTCACTGATGAAAGTGAGGAAGTCTTCATCATCTCCAGCCTTGTATGATTCGTATGCATCCTTGACTGCTTCTATGGCCTCACCTGTTTCAGTTGGGAATATCACTGCTTTACCAAGCTTCACAACAGAGACTGCCAGTTTTAACCACTTATTCCACGCCTTTGTTTCAGTGATGAACGGACGGTCCTCAGGATAGATGCAGCGTTCTGACTGCTGGCTGCAGACGAAATGTAGTTGCATTGTCTTGCGAACTCGTCCCTCAGTCGAGAACTTCACAGGAGTTGGGAGTTTTTTGACCACATCCGCGATGAAGACCTTCAGCATCTCCACATTCTTATCCACATACTCCTTGAGAGCATCAACAGACACAGCTGCTGCTCTGATCATTGCATTCTGCTGATCAATCTGCATTGCAAGTGAGCGGAGGTCACGACCTTCCATGTAGTCAATGATCAGATTTGCCTGAGCACGGACATATTCTTGGGGGTCATCAGCATACCT
>JAEOST010000292.1 GCA_016840245.1 Candidatus Thorarchaeota archaeon | reverse complement strand
TGCGCTCTCCCTTGGAATGCCAATTGCTCTTGAATCGTTCACTAGTGAAGCAATGGACATCGCAATTGATTTAGGTGTTACTTTCGCCCTTCTGTTTGTGCCTGGTATTATTGGCGCTTCATTGACGGCTGAAGAGTATTAATCTCTGTGAGGAGAGCCAACAAGGTTCTCCTCTCAGCCCTTCTATTTTTTCAACCTTAACTGTTGCTCAATAAGTGAGGAAACCTGAGTCAGAAATTCTTCAAGATGATCTGTATGAACAAATGCGCCTGCAGCCATGGGATGACCGCCTGCTTCCACAATCAGCGACCCATGTTGTTCATTGAGAGAATCACCTACTTCTACGAATGCTTCCTTAAGATTTAGACCACGATCAACAAGAAACTTACGAGCTCTTCCAGATATCTTAACCATAGCACTCGCATCATCTGATGTATTTGTGCTTACACCAATTACAGGTTTATCTATTGGGATAATTCGTGCACCCTGCGCCATTCCAATAACAATTCCAATAATGGTATCTGGAGTCAGAGGGTCATTGACAATATACATACCAGATTGTTCATCATAGCCATCCGTTTCAAGACGTCTCAATGCTTGGGCTAGATTGGCTCTATGTTGCTGTAGTAACGAACTCCCCTCAGTAATTGCTTCCGAATCTCCAAAACAGATTTTTACACCTACCTCTGGGCGGCGATTTCTTCCACAGGCATTTAGCAATGTGGAGAATTCTTTAGCACTTCTTAATTCAGTTCGGGGAGGTCTCATAATAAGAGTAATTACATTCCCAATTATACCTTGAGCGATTCGCGGATCATCATATGACTCTAGGATAAACGAGAACAGTTTCTGTGTCACTTTTTGTTTTTCTTCATTGGAAAGATCTACCCAAGTTCGCCATTCATCATCACGAGTCTTTAGTTGTATTCCGAGCTCGTTATAGAAGTTATAACATTCTTCCCGTGCACCTGATAATCCAGGAATAAATGGGTCAGTTGAATATTCTAATAGAAATGGTAATGGCCGGGTGTTAATACCAAAGAAGGTCAAATCACGATCAACTCGGATGTATCCCATCTCCGCTCCCAGTTGGATGATGTCACGATTGATTCCTGTGAATCCTTTTCCATAGTAGTCTTGAAGGTCCCCAGTGGCTCCAACTATAGCTAGTTCACTGAGGTCAGCATTCTCTCTTGATAGAGCATATGCCACAAGAAATGCAACTCCTGCACCTGAAACATCGTAACTCCCACTCAGTCCATGTAAGCAAGGATTGATTTCAATTAGCTTACTTGAATTTGAGGATTCCGTGATGTTATCGCCTGTAGGTAGATGATGATCCAAGATTAAGATATTCTCAATGAATTCAATATCTTCTAAATACTGTTCCAACAAGCCGCGCTGTCCGGTACCAAAGTCACTGAAGATGACTAAATCAGGCTCATTCTCATGAATGATATGTCGAACCATCTCAATTGTTTCAGAATTTAACTGATGTACATTTCTCCAAATAGGGTGTTTTCCTTCTCGTTCCAGCATTGTCACAACAATAGATAATGCACTGATTCCGTCTGCATCAATATGAGAGAAGGCAATGGATTTCTTTGAATTTCGAATTGCATTCACGGCACGGCCGATTAATTTCTGCATCTCAATGGGCTGAGATTCAATCAGTGCTACTGTCATTATGATATTGTGAAATTTGCCGAGATATAAGTGAACAGCTCTGTCAATGCGAGAAAACCAGAACTCATTCACTCTTACCTATTAATCGTGAAAGTGCCATAAAGACAACAACGAACACGCTTGCCGCTGCAGCTAGTGCTTTTGCTACCTTCTGCCATGTAGTCTTTGGGACCTCAAAGTCCCGTAACTCATTGCGAACGCGTTTTATGTATACTCGTGTGTCGGTATACAATGCAGTGGGATCATCATATTCTAATGAAAATTCAGACCAGCTTTCCGAATAGGGTTTTGAAGGAATTGATTCTAACCAGTTATCCCAGATTGTCAGAATCTCTTCACGTTGTGGATGTGGAAAACGCTCAATAGTCCGTCTTATCATAGGCTCCCAATCGTCTTCTATCATGTTGGGTGCACCTCTCTAGCTACCCGGCAATTTGACTATACTACGTTTGATATGAACGCTATTAAACATTGAGAGTGGATTCTGGAATGAATCCACACACAATTTATTCTATCGTTTCTGCCCGAGTTCTTTGTGCCACTCTTTGATATCTTGTCTGAGCTTTGACAAATCTGCAGGACTAATAGGATCAACACGGCCATAAGTCTTTAAGATACGTGTCCAACGACGCATCTTCACAATCAGTGAGCCACTGCCTATAGATTGTTCCAAGGAATCAGCAGATTCGTTGATTTTCTTGGACAAGTCACTTGCAATAACACCTTCACGAACCTGGGACTCCAGTGTGTCCAAGACTGCTTGAAGTGATGACAATGCACCTTTATCCTCCATTGCAGCTCCAGTTGAAGCAGCTACGGGTCTTCCTGACAAGTTCTTAACAATCTGTAGAACTTCATCAACTTTCTCACTATTTGCGGCAACAATAAGAGCAAGCTCAGAGTTTGATTCTTGCACCTCAGTAATTACAGAAATGACCTCAATCATTCTGTTAAGCATTCCAGTAAGTCTTTCAATGGCACCATTAATTTCAGTTAATTTTGCTCTGAGGTATGTATCTTCTTCGCTCATCAATTCACCAACTTATCCAAGGTGATGGACCTGTCAATTAGAGGGGGAGATACGCTCTTTAAAGATTAAGCTTTCTAGTCTATTAGATTTACAATTTGGATTGTGTCACAACCTAAACACTATATAATAGCGCTAAGATTCAACAAAACCCCGCTCAATAGCAAAGAAGGTATAATGGTCATGTATGCAATTAACTACAATGAGAGAGAAGAGCAACCTGTAGACTTGGCCGGCGCTGAGAAGATGACAGTGAGGTGGCTTGTGGGTAAGAATACAGGCGCAAAGACATATGCGATGCGTATGTTCAGGATAGCCCCAGGTGGAATTATACCTCTGCATACACACGATGAGGAACATCAAATATTCGTTCTTGAAGGAGAGGCGAAGATACTTGGAGCGACGGAGGAATCCATTGCAAAGAAAGATGATGTTGTGTTCATCAAATCAAATGAACCACATGGTTATGATAATAGAGAGGGAAAGATGGATTTCAGATTTATTTGCGTAATTCCACTTCTTGATCAATGAGCTCCCAAATACCTCATTAGGAGGACACTGCATAATCTAACGCAATGTCAGTAAGAGTTACATTCGAAGTGGAACGTGACGGACTCCGAGTTGGCATCGTAGAGATAACAAATCTTCATGTGAAGGAGTCTACTCCAGATTTCGAAAATTATGAACAATCACTGTTCAATGAGATTCGCAACATCTATTCTCTCGAGGGATT
>JAEOST010000291.1 GCA_016840245.1 Candidatus Thorarchaeota archaeon | reverse complement strand
GTTGAGCAGTACTACATGCCTCTGAGAATATTACTGGATACCCTTTGAACTGAATGTCTTTCGCTTGTGTGCTGGTTAAAATATCTGAATTATGTGATGCCCACTTCTCAGGAGTTCCGTGAATCCTTGATGTGAATACACCGTCTGAAAATTGGAGGATAAACTCACTTGAACCTAACAGTTCGCTGTACTCTTGGGAGTATTGCTTCAGGACCTGTACTGAGAAACCTAACCGTGTTAATCCTTCTACATGTCTGTTTGATCTTCCTGGCTGGCTATCGAAAATAACAGCTATGTTACTATCAATGATGTTTGGGTCCATGTGATACAAGACAGTGCTCTGTGGACCATAGATTCGTCCAACTGGTACATCTGGGATATTGTCGCCATCTGCATCTTGGAAGAACCAATCTGTGTATGCATAACTTCCTTGGTAGCTAACCTGAATTCCAGGGAGTTCTTTGTTTGTACCAATAAGCAAGATTCCACGATGGAGTTTTGGATCATAATGTTCCTTTATCGTTCGATGGGTAAACACCCAAGACTTTTTCTTTTCTTCAATGAAGTCAGCACCAATCTCCTCCGCTTTCTGACGATAAGCTGCAATGTTTTCTTCTCCTACTCTACCACAGATTATCATCAGTTTGTTCAATACATCTCTTTGTGTCCTACCGATTGCAAACTCTTTGGATAGATCGATGGTTGGTTCGAGTGCTTTCTTTCGCGACACTCCAGTTTTGATATTAGTAAGAGACTTCATTGTACATCTGGTGAGGGCAACTTAGTGATATGATGTTTTCTCTTATCTTGTCCATGCAGTAAGCTTCAATTACCCCTTGTCAAGAAACCTCTTAGAAATCCGTGAGCGATGCCTATATGATTGAAGATCTCAAAGTAGTATCATTCGATTTAGATGGAGTTCTCTATGACGGAAAGAGCGCTGCATTTCCTGTTGCCCAGCAACTTGGTTTAGAACAGAAATTTCTTGGTATATTGAAAGAGAATGCTCTCCATCAACGATCAGTTGAAGAATCCATTATTGAAGGATGCAAGATTTGGGCTGGTGTTAGTGTCGATGGAAAATTTGATCATATTATCGAGGGCATGCCATTGATGACTGGAGCTGAGGAAACTGTATCCCTCCTGAAGGAATGGGGATATGAGGTTGGATGCATTAGCAGTGGTGTTAGCCAATTTTTCCTTAGACCGTTGATGAAAAGACTTGGTTTAGATTTTGCATATTCGAATGTACTCGGAGAAAGGGATGGGACTCATGATGGTACTGTGAGTTACGTGATGGGCGGACCTCAGAAAGCTGAAACGGTAGCTATCTATCTAAACGACCGAGGTTATTCCACAGAAAATCTAGCTTCGATTGGGGACGGGGAGAACGACATCAATATCTTTGAAATTTCCCGACTGAGTATTGCGTTCAATCCAGAATCGAAGCGAGTGAGTGAAGCAGCTTCACTCACGATCCATTCAAAGGATCTTCGCTCTATCCTTCCTCATTTTATCAGAGATGACTAAGATAGGATATCCTGAGCGGCGTTCACAACTGTATCGAGATCATCGTCAGTTAGACTTGGATGAACTGGAATGTCAAAGTGTGACGCTCCAACGTCTTCTGAATTTGGTAGACTCAATGCTGTGTAGTCCGGATACTTAACGAATTTCGCCCATCTCCAGTTCTGGATATTGATATAGGTGTCCTGAACATGACAAGGTAATGCATAAACAGTCCTTGCTCCAACACCTCTTTCTCGGAATTCTTTGATTAAGTCGTCTCTGCTAATCTTGTCAGATTTTAACTTAGGTGCATAAACATGATATGATGAGGTTAGTCCTTCAGGTTCAGCTTGAGGTGTAACTTCTTCATATTCAGAGAAGAACTTGTTGTATCGTTCTGCATTCTTTCTGCGAATCTCAGTTACCTTTGGAAGTCGCTTGAGTTGAACACGACCAAGAGCAGATACAATATCCATCATCCTGTTGTTGTAACCTATCTGAAAGTGGCTGTATCCTCCTTGTTTACCACGGCCGTGGTTCTTAATCATGAGTGCTCTGTCCATGATTTCTTCATCATTTGTAGTAATCATGCCACCTTCGCCAGTCATCATGTTCTTTGTCGCATAGAATGAGAATGAAGCTGTGTGTCCAATTGAGCCTACGATCTTATTGTCGACCTTTGCACCATGTGCTTGACATGCATCTTCGATTACCTGTAGATCATGCTTCTCTGCAATTTCCATGATTCTCTTCATATCGCTTGGTAATCCAAAGATATGAACTGGCATAATTGCTGCAGTCTTTTCTGTTATTGCTGCTTCAATCAAGTCTGGGTCAATGTTGTATGTCGCAGGGTCTATGTCTACAAAGATTGGGACTGCGCCAACCATTGCGATTGAGTTTGCAGAAGCTATGAATGTAAATGGTGATGTAATCACTTCATCTCCTGGTTTAATACCCATTGCATCAAGTGCAGTACTAAGAGCAGTTGTACCATTGGAGGTCACTGTTGCGAATTTGCTACCAACATAAGCTGCGAATTCTTTCTCTAGTTCTCTTGAAACTTTGCCTTCTGCAAGCATTCCAGATTCAAGTACTGCTTTTACTGCTTCTAATTCTTCATTGTCAATGATTGGTTTAGCGAAGTGAATCAATGTGCACACCTAGAATGCAGAACTGTCCTCTGTGTTAAAACACTTTTCTTGGGAAAGAAGTTGTCCTATTCAGACTCTGTTTCATTGCTTTCATCATCAGACCCATCGAAGTCTGATTCATGAACATGACTTGCGGTCTTTAGACGATTCTCAAGAATACCAACAATACCTACTGAGGCTACCATTATACCAAGAGTGAG
>JAEOST010000290.1 GCA_016840245.1 Candidatus Thorarchaeota archaeon | reverse complement strand
TTGAGAACCTCTAATGCCACAAGAACGACCTCTGCATCAGACGCAGGGCTACTGGAACCTATTACGTCCACATCTGCTTGCATGAACTCTCTGTAGCGACCAGCTTGAGGTCGGTCGTATCTCCATGCCTTTCCAAGGGCATATCTCTTGAAGGGCTTTGGTAAATGGGGATTTCCAGCCACTATCCTTGCAAGAGGAACCGTTAGGTCAAATCTAAGTCCTACCTCACGTTCACCTTTGTCTGTGAACTTGAATGTTTCAGCCTCTACATCTTCACCGCCCTTTGCAGAGAGGGTCTCCCAGAGTTCCATCACCGGAGAGTCCAGGGGTTCATATCCAAAGAGTCTGAATACGTCGACGGACACTGATGTCAGATATTCACGAATACGAATCTCAGTTCCCATGAGATCACGCATACCTCTTACTGTTCTTAATTCAGTCATTGAAAAACCTCCAAGTTGACTCACGGAGACAGAGCTGTCTGGCTGAAGAAGCAGTAACGCATCTATTGATCAGGATGAACAAAGCCACCAACGCTCATGTTTGTCACCAAGCATGATGCCACGGAGATTCACTTTAAATCTTGTGTTAGCGATTCTGATTCACATCAACCTATGAGGACGAATCCAGTACCCAACAACAGAAGGTAGATTACTACACCACAAGCCATTACAAGTGAGTCTTTACCCACCATCTTGAACAGAGTCATTTCTCGGTCAGATGCATAGACATAGATCATTTTGTTAAGAACGGACATAGTTGTCGCAATTATTACTGCGAAGACTGCTGTTGACAGAGCAATGCCTCCAGTTACGAAGGCAGTACAAGCAATGAAAACAACTGCTCCAGCAGAGGCGAATCCTCCAAAGATAGCAGCGACTACCATTCCAATCTCACTAAAGGAAGCTTGTAGAGCAAGTGAAATGAATGATATCACACCGAATACAATTGCGAATCGAAGAGCTGCCCCGATATCAAAGGGCGTGTCAAGTTTTACCTCTATCTCTTCCTCAGATTCAACGCGATTCTTTGTTCGTTCATAGAACAATCGAATGACGCCACCTAACATGAAAACTGAGATTGGAACGAGGTAGAAAGTAAATATCTGAAATGAGGGATCGAGTAGTATGACAATCACACCATTACGCAGAACCATCGCGATATTGGCGAAAATTGTCGAGACTGAAATTCTTCCAGGATTTGCACGCTCTGTCTTGACATGGAAGTCAGTCAAGCTAGAAACGGTTGCCTCACTATTGGCAAATCCACCAAAGAATCCGAAGAAGTAAACTCCGCGGTTCTGGAAGCGTTTGACAAGAATATAGTTAGCAAAGCTAATTGAAAGAAGGATAACAACCATGACATACGTGTTGAATAACGGAAATTCTACAATTCCAAGATCAATCACCTGATAGGGATACAGGAGTGGCCACAGAAAGAGGATGACGACTCCGAGTTCAACAGCACTTAGCATCTCAGTCCTTGTGAAAATATCCACTGCTGCTTTGATATCCTCTTTGAATCCTAATACTAGAAAGACAAGGAATGCAACTGTCATTGCAAGGACTTCAAGGGATCCAATCAATTCTCCAGCTGGGACAGTGTCAAATCCCACGAGGGCACCTAATACAAATGAAAGAGCAAACACTAAGGACGTAGTCGTTCCTTTCTTCATTGTCCGGAACATCTTGTAACCTATCTGCATTGCAACCAATATAGCTGAGATGAAGAGTGCATAAAGGAAAATCCATTCATTAGCAGTCACTGTAGAGGCATAGGCTGCTAATGTGCCTAGAAGACTATGTAGTCCAAAAGAACGAACACCAGCTGTGCGTTCTTCCATAGGTCTCTTTTGACGCTCGACTCCAATAAGAGCTCCCACTGCAAATCCAAGTAAAAGGCGCACAACAAGATCGGGGCTCATAAGAAGTTCTTGCAACTACATCACCATTCAGAGACGCTAGGAGAACTTGGATGGCATTTAGATATTTGGTTACGTATCACTAAAGCCTTACTTCAATTGATTGGATGAGAGAATCATGCGACGATTTGGTTAGTCCAACCGAGTCGATTTGAGTAGAAGTGCTAGACTAATGTCAAAATATTCGCCTGTTGGCGTGGTGCGTCTCACAGTCATAGGGAGTCGCTTCGATTTTAACTCAGCCTCAGCTAGAGCAAAAAGGCCTTTTGGAGCGGTCTTCATATCAACAAGTACAGGTGCACCCATCGATATCTGAAGAGCACGAGCCCCAACAATACGAGCACGTTCGAATTTCGTTAACCACTGAGGTCCCGCAGGAATACCCTTAGATTCCTTTTCATCATCAAGACCGGTCCTTAACGAAGTCCGTACTTCAGCCTCAGCTGCCGCATCGGTAAGTGGAAGCTCATGTGTTTCTGGGTCGGGCTCAACAGCCTTCTTCCGTTTGGATTTCTTTGCTTTGCCTGTGATATCAACAACGCCAGATTCAATATCCGCCTTGAGTGATGTTGCAGCAGTAATAACATCTTCAGCCTTGGAAACACTAAGACCTGGTACAGCTGCTGCTAGCTCCTGCGAATCTGCAGTAACAACTTTGTCCAGTTGATCGTATCCAACCTCAACTAGTTTTTCTGCAGTTTTAGGCCCGACTCCAGGAATGTTCATGAGGATAACAATAGCCAAATCCGCGGCTTCATCAATCTCTGGGATTTCTTCAGCCTTTTTTTCTTCCGCAGGTTCTTCAGTTTCCTCGGAATCGGCTTTAGTTTTCTTTGGCTCTTTTGACATTCATCATTCATCCATGCGTTGATGTCGAGTTTACAGGTACTCGAAGACCCATCTGTGAATCTTATTGTTGGCTTGGCCCATAGTCAAGTGTCTTACAACCCTCTAGCTGTAATGTATAGACAGTGTTGAAGAGTAGTAATCTGGCATCCACCACAGCTGATATAGACCACAAAGCTGCTCGGATACCCTAGGGACACGCAGATAAAGCTAATGGTGCGGGCCCAAAAACAGCTCATTTGGTCAAAAAAAGAACAGAAGGCCGGGTCAATGTTACCCGGCACTTAGGTTCTACTCGTCGTCGTCGAAGTCGCCGCCGGGACCACCAGGTCCGCCGCCCATGCCACCTCCACCCTTGGATGAGATGACATCATCAATCTTCAGAATCATCTGCGCAGCCTCAGCTGCTGACATGATTATCTGTCTGTTGACAAGTGCTGATTCGACAACTCGGCCCTTTCGCATGCATCCAGCCCCACCCTTGGATAAGTCAACACCATAGGTGATTTTACCCTCTGTGTGAGCTGTACGAAGGCTAACTAATACATCAATAGGATCAAGACCTGCATTCTCTGCAAGTGCAATAGGTAGTGACTCTACGGCATCTGCGAAGGCATTGACAGCATATTGCTCTCTACCCTTCAAAGTATCAGCATACTCTCTGAGTTGTTTGGAAATCTCACAGGCTAAAGACCCACCACCGTATGTTATGTAAGGATGTAGTAGAATATCACGAACGACATAGAGTGCGTCGTTCAATGCTCGGTCCACCTCATCAACAATGTGGCTCGTTCCACCTCGGACTATCAGTGTAACAACAGATGTCTTGGGTGTGCCCTCTATGAAGAGCATCTTGTCATCACCGACATCTCTCTGCTCGACCAACTTTGCTTTACCAAGCTCAGCGCTTGTGAGGTTCTTGATTTTTGATACGATTGTTGCGCCAGTTGTTTTATGAAGTCGCTCAACATCGGACTTCTTTATTCTCCTGACTGCAAGAATACCATGTTTAGCTAGATAATGCTGAACTACATCGTCAATACCCTTCTGGGCGATAACTACGTTTGCTCCAGCCTCTACAATCTTGTCCACCATGGTCTTGAGCATGCGCTCCTCTTCATCAAGGAAACTCTGCATTGCGGATGGATCAGTGATAGAAATCTTAGCATCGAACTCTGTCTTGCTCACCTCAAGAGGACTCTCAAGTAGAGCAATCTTAGCACCTACAATCTTCTTTGGCATGCCAGGATGCACAACTTCCTTGTCCAGTACTAGACCCTTTACAAGCTCTGTACGATCGACTGGAAGACCCTCTTGTTTCTGGCGCGGAATATCACTAATTTCGATTTCTTCACCAGCTGGAAGGTCCTTAGCAATTGCAAGTACTGATTCAACTACAATCTTGGCAAGATAGTCCTTGTTGGTTGAGATGAACTTGCTAGACATCGAAGTCATAGCAACATCCATGAGAATCTTCTTGTAGTCACTTGATTCAGGATCGACTTTCTCAGCCATCTCATCAACTACTTCAAGAGCCTTCTGTGCGGCTTTCCTGTAACCAGAAATGATTGTTGTTGGATGAATCTTCTGGTC
>JAEOST010000289.1 GCA_016840245.1 Candidatus Thorarchaeota archaeon | reverse complement strand
TATCAGGAACAGATGGCAGACACCTTAGGCGTACATCACGATACAATCAGATGGCACGTAACTAGAATGGAAGAGGTTGGTCTCGTTAAGGTTATCCGTGAGGGGAGAAAGAAGAGACACTATTTGGCGGAACTTGGGGAACTGTTGATGACAGGGAGCCTTAACATCATTAGCGAGGCGTATGTTCTATTCCTTATTGAGAAACTGGAAGATGGGTGTTTGAATCCGGAAATACGAGGGAAATCAGCTGATCATGTAACAATAAGGATAGATTGTCCTCAAAGAGGGAAAGACTGCTTCATTACAATAAACCTGAGGGAATGGCAGTTTGATTTTGTCGAGGAAGAAGAGGAAGAAACAAACACAGAGCAGCCAGAGGCAAAGATTGAGGCAGAAAGTTCCTAACTAAGACCTTCCTCAACTAAGTCATCAAGTTTCTTACAAAGCGATGTTGGATCATCACCTCGACAGACAGCCACTAACAGCCTATTATCATCAACCTTCAGGACAATGAAGTTGACCCGATCTGCACTAATGGAGATTGAACGTGTATGTCCTGAGTATGTAAGTCCGTTAGCAAAAATAGAGCCTGCTAACGCAGCAACCTCAATGTGTTCCTTGAATCCAACTGTGGCAAGAGGTAGGCCATCAAGTGTGACAAGCATTGCTTCCTTTATCTCAGGGATTGCGGTCACGACGGTACCCAAGAGATCTTCATGCTTCAAGGTCTCACTAGACCCGATGAGTATCTCAACACGTGTTGCTACGGAGTGAAAGACTGGAAGTGCTTCCTCCAGATTGAAACCAGCTTCTACTGATTTGGACAATACCAGGACAAGCTGGTAATGTGGTTGCAACAGAATTAGAATTCGTTCTAATCGAGTATCATGAATAAGGTGAGTAGGGAGTGATCCACCAACATGATGAAGAGCAGACTGACTTGCCCACATAAGAGCTGCAGAAACTGTAGCTAACATACTTGGTTCAATTCGCTCATCTTTAGATACTGCAGCTACAACAACACCCTCAGTTGTGCATACAACGATGTTTCTAACACATTCATGAACATTGATAGCTTCCTCTAGAAGACCGGCAATTTGCGCTAGTGTATCCTCAGGCATCGCGAGTACCACTCTCGATTCTATTCTTCCTAAGCCACCTCCTTATATATAGGTCACTGAAGATGGAAAAACATAGTACTTGGGCAACATGTATAGCTACAACGTTTCCACCGACTGGTGGAAACAGTCGGTTTTCTCCGAACAATAGGTTTAAATCAACGTCGGAGCGAACCGGTTTCAAGTCCTTGGAGGAAGCACTTTGGCTTCGAGAGTGAATCTATTAGCATCATTTGTAATAGTCATTATCGTGTTCTCTGCAGTTGGTGGTGCATTGTTTTTAACAACCCAATATGAACCACCAAAGATAGCTGTAGTCATGGTAAACCCAGGCTTGGGTGATAGAAGCTTGTCAGATCAGACATATGAGGGAATAGAGCGTCTATCTGGTGACATTGTCGTTGAAACTGAAATAATAATTATGGACCTTAACATAGATACTCCTGCAGGAAGAACTGAAGCTGCAGACGAAATCTCTGCTTTAGCACGTACAGGTGGATATCAGATAATTGTTGTAATCGGACATAGGTTATCTACTGTCGTTGAAGCTGTTGCACCTGATTTCCCCAATGTAAAATTCGCACTCATTGGAGGATATTCGGATTTAGGTAATGTTGCTTCAGCCACGTACACAACAGAGTAGGCAGCTTTACTGGCAGGTGTCATTGGTGCGCTCGTAGCAAGTCCTCGTACTGTTGGCGATATTAGAAACAATAATACGGGCAACATAGCAATTATGGGATCAAGGGTCGATGATGATTCAGTAAGAAGTATGATTCATGGATTCATTCAAGGTGTTCAATTCGCAAATAATTCGTTCCTCAGCAGTCTATACAAGGTACGTTTTGTTGATGATCCGTTCTATATTGGTTCTTACAACAATTCAGGACTGGCTAATAGAACAGCCTATAGTTATTATATGGATGATGAAGTCTCATTGATATTTGCTCCAATTAGAGCAAGCATTGTAGGACTTCGACAGGCAATGGACAAGGCTAACGAAACTCTTGGTGACCGATTTATCATGCCAGGTAATCGTACAAGAATGCCACTGGCAATAGGTGCAGAGGCAAATCAAGACTATTATGGAAATCCAGATATTAATGTTGATTCTGGACCTTCATGGATTGTCACTAGCGTTGTTATTCAAACGGACCTCGCAATCTACGATATTGTAAACAAAACACTCTGGGGTGATTACAATGGTTCAGTCAACCTCCATTATAATCTTGAGAATGGTGGCTGTAACATCACAGAATTTGAGTTCAGTTCGACCTATATGGTTCCATTCTACTACACTTACATGCATATGTTAGTGAATGGTTCTATTCCATTCGAAGTGACTTACTATAGTCCAGAGAGCTGATACTCTCAGAGGATTGTATAAAGGGGCGATTGCCCCTTTCTCTTCTATTTTTGGTGGCGATTTGTTGCGATCTCATGATATCATCAGAATATTTCTAGCAGTTGAACCCATGAAGGAGTTACAGCGTTCTGGTTGGATAACTGCAGGACTCAGTTCTTCATTAGGAGAATCGGTAGGATCTCATAGTTGGGGAGTTAGTCTAATTGCGCTTGTACTTACAGAGACGTTAACATCGGAGGGTGCAACCTTAGACACAACTAAGATTTTGACCATGTCAATTATTCATGATCTCCCAGAAGTGAAAACCTCAGACATTCCAAAATCAGCTATTATCATGGGGGGCGATAAGTTCGAGAGTGGGAAAGAGGACGCTGAACGAGAAGCCATGAAAAGCTTCAGAGAGTTGTTAAAATCCCAAGGCCACAAATTCTACTCATTATGGGAAGAATACCAAGATGGAAAGAGTGAGGAGGCACGCATCGTCCGTGCTGCAGACATTCTAGATATGTTAGTTCATGCAATCAAGCTTGAAAACTCAGGTGTCATTCCCGATACATTGGATTCATTCTTTGTCTCAAGTAAGAATAGAGTTGATTCTCTAAACATCCCAATAGTTACAGAAATCTATAATGAACTACTAAGGATGCATGGCGAAAGTAAAATGAGGTCAAATCAGGACAGAATTGAGATTTAGGACAGAATTATTCCAAACTTGCTGACCGCAATAACATCTTGTGAAACTTTATTAATGCGCAACGTAATTTCAGACTAACAGTTGAAACGCCGTAGGAGTGACCACTTTGTTCAGTCCAGACTTTGAACAATTGCAGGCCAAAGTTCGTGAAATCATAGATGAGGCCACACAACTTGCTGCAGGTATCAAAGCATGGATTCTTCTATCGAAAGAGGGATTACCCATTGCTTCAGCTATGGCAGAGGGACTTGAAGAAGCTGAAATTGCTGCGATGTCAGCATCGATTCTAGGAGTAGCCGATCTCGCAGCTGAGAGAATGGACCAAGGTACACTAGAGGAAGTGCTACTCACTAACGAAAAAGGCCTTATCATCATGAAGAGTGCTGGTGACAAGGCGATTCTTGTTCTAGCAGCCTCTAAGAAATTAAAACCAGGCATGCTTGTCTATGCTGCAAAGACATCCTGTGAAAATATCGCGCCACTCTTGTAGACTCATTGGTCGCTTATCAACCAGAATACACATTGTCTAGCAAACCTATCGTTGTCTTCTGAAGTGTAATATCCTTTCATACCCCAATTATCAAAACAGTAGTTGGAGCCAATCACTAAGAGTTTCCCACTATTTTCATTCTCTAAGCTGACTAAGACTGTCTTGTATTCCACATAATGGACGCCTTCTGAATCGATCGATTCAACTGCAGCCCATGCAAGAGGTTGACATAATCCAGAATAGTTCATTGAACAACCAATGAAATCAAAGGACGAAACACCATTTGTAATTGGATGATCAACCATCTCTGTAATAACAACTGTATTTGGGCTTGAGCCTACAACAATGTGAACAGAGGGAAGCCTATCATAATTTAATGTTATATTGAAGACTGAAAGAAATTCATTTAGACTAGAGACGTCTAGTGTTTGATTATTGAGAGCGAGAACCATAAGCCCTCCTCCAGCAGACCAATATTGGTTGTAAGCGGCAATTTCATCCAACGAATACGGAAATGACTTGTTTCGTCCTCTCCCAAACAAGTCGTAGTCACGAGCACATGGATCCATTATGAAGATTGCATCGTACTTGATGAGATTATTATAAGTAATCTCTGAAGACTCACGGATCTCCTCAACTGCAATATTGACTTGTACAAATTCCTCATACAACGCCCTAAACTGTCCATATATCGAGTCTAGCCACCAGGGAGTATGACTTATGTCAAATGCAACCTTCGCTATCGAGAGAGAAACATTGAATTCAAGTTGGAATCGTACTAGAAGGTAGTCTTCCGAAACCAATGTAACCAAAGAGCGGAGACCAGTCTTTGCTTCATTGCCAATTACCTTTACTTGAATATTGAAAGATCCAGTTTGATTCACCTCAATTATCTGGGGTCCTCGAACCCACGGTTCAGAGCCATCATAAAAGAGTTCGAATGTTGAATTATCACTCATAAATACTGAAATTTCCAGAGTAGCCGTAGAATTGACAAACCATTTCTCGAAGCTATAGGGACTGTTCTGGGGAGATGCATATGCTACTAAAGGTAGGTTACCTCGCTTAGGCACATTCTCAATATATTGAAGTGCAGATTCACTATCCACAAGACCGGATCCTACCTCCCATGACTCACCCGGAAGATGTTGTGCACTCACCATCAACAACGCTTTAATCATTCCAGGCGTCCAAGACCAAGATTTCTCTACACAGTACTCAACAATATTGGCTGCCGCAGCCGTCACGTATGGTGCGGCGAAGCTTGTTCCAAAGACTATCCCCCTATTATCACTATACATACCTAAAGCGGATATATCTGGTTTAGTAGTTCGATTTCGTAGTGGTCCTGTTGCAGAGAAGTAGTAAGGGTCACCATACTCATCCACTGCAGCAACTGCGATTACCTCCGGATAAACAGCCGGTGATTCTATTGACGTGCTTGATATGGTAGGGTTTCCATCATTACCTGCAGCTGCTACAATTGAAACCCCCTGTGAGAACGCCCATTTGACAGCCTCTTCCAGAGCATCTAGATTTGTTGGCGCACCTCCTAAACTCAGGTTGATTACGTTGCACTCGGCATCCTCAACAGCCCAATAAATTGCATTAATGATTGCATTGAGAGTAGCGAAATTCCTATTGTTTACAACCTTGGCGTTCACGATTGCTACATTTGGAGCCTCAGAAGCAATGATTCTGGCAACGTGTGTACCGTGTGTACTATTGAGCGGTTTACTGTCAGTTGTTGTATTATCCGTGACTGCATAACCATAGTTTCTTGAGATGAAACTTTTCTCAGCAACCATTCGTGATGCAAGAAATACATCTTTATCGACACCTGAATCAATAATGGCAACACGCGCATTGAGTGTACTAGGGTGGGGAGTTTTAGGCCAGATTGCTATTAGACCAGTTGTGCCTATAATGACTATTGTGATTAGTAGGATGGCAGAACCACGCCGAGGAACATCCAAATCACCTAGATCATCAGACATTTTTCATCACGACTTAGTTTTCAATTTCTTAAGACGGCTTGAATACACCCCTATTCATAAACATCTTCCTTTTCAAGTAAGAATTGACTTCTTAGATGAAAATGCTTATCTCATATCAACAGACCCCTGACTAGAGGAAAATAGAAGTGGTAATGGACGACCCTGATGATTTTGAGATGGCAGAGGCAGAGGGTATTGGTATTTTCGAACCAGGAATAATCATCGACCGGGAAGTTAGTATTGGTAATATCCTGATGCTCACGGTAATGGGCTTTGTCCTTATGTTTGCCATCACTTTTGTACTCATAATTCCAATACTGGCTACTGATCTTGTGTCCATTGATCCCTACACATTTGAGTTAACAATCGATTCCAGAGCTTATCTCATCCTTACAATAGCTGAGATTGGATTCTTCATTCCTCCAATATACTACATCAGGAAACACGGAATGTCACGGGAATCTATTGGAATCAAGAATTTCAAATCAGTTATTGATGTTCTGTTAGGCTTAGGAATTGGAGTAGTAATGCTCATTGTCAATATTGCCATTACCTATATCATCGTTACTGCTCTGGACATTCCTACTACAACAGAGGATGACCTGACTGCAGGTATGACATATGTTGATCTGATAGCATGGATTATCGTGATGTTTGTTATCGTTGGATTCAGTGAGGAACTCCTTTTCAGAGGTTTCCTACAGAGAAAGCTAGAGATACACTTCAAAAAGAGCTATGGTAGTTTCAGATGGATTGCACTCATTGTTGCAAGTTTCATATTCGCAGCAATGCACTTGGACATAGTGGGTCTGACTGCCAGGTTTGTCTTAGGTATATTTCTTGGATACCTAGCTCAAAAAAGGAATTACTCAATCCTCGGCCCATCTGTTGCACATGGATTCAATAATGCAGCAGTGATGGTCTTGGCTTTCATAGGTGTCTGAGTTCTCTTCAAGAAGAACAAGAAATGATGTAGAAGGGGCACAATGCCCCTCCCTCGTAGATTTCAATACAGACAGTTTACTATGCTTCATACTTGAATGCAACTTTGACATTGGCACGATACGCCACAATTTTGTTGTCCTTCACTTTCGCAGTGAAGTGGTCAACATCGATTCCTACAATTCCACGTAGAGTCTTAGCAGCTACTGCTAGTGCATTCGCTGTGGCTTCTTCCCAAGAGGTTTCACTCTCTCCAATAAGTTCGATTACTTTAGCAACACTCATTCAATATTCCTCCACAAGGAGTAGGAGGAATTAGTAGTGTAAACTTAAGGCTGTTACCAAAGAGACTACTATGCAAGAGTCTGTCTCTTGGCAAATACAATCCATGCAAGAATAATCATGACGATTGAAAATATTATGATTATGATGAACTCATTCGTGAATGCTGACAAGGGCACGCCTTTGAATGCATTGTCTATAACCATTACCCTCCCCAAGTTTAACGGATATACATCATCGACTATTCCAACGTCCATAAATCCAGTTCCTACAATGAAAGATGCAAAGAGAAGGAAGAGGAAAGACTGATTTGCTTGTAACCGAGTCTTACATAGAGTTGAGATGAAAACACCTAAAGTTGCTGCAGACAATGATAACGCAGCTAGAATTGCATTTAGAGTTAATGGCCAGAGTATGCCATTTGGTACGATACTGAATAAAACAACCCATAACACAAGAAGGAACTGAGTCTGAATCATCCCAACTGTGAAGTATGCTAATACCTTAGCTATTATAGCTTCCATCTTAGTGGCAGGTGTAAGTAACATCCTGTTAAGCGGGATATCTCCTACTATTGCTTGAGCCGCAGTCGCAGCTGTAGCAATAAAAACTGCAAATACAATCATGAAGACCCCAAAGGTGGCAGCTGTACCTTCACCCTCAGGTTCAAACTCATTGAATTGTTGGAAATTAACCTCACCTTTTATCCATCCATGATCAAGACGGTAATCAGCAACTACAGAACTGAATGCAGAGAAGACTGATGCTTGAGACATGAATTCTGTACTGCTGATATGAATCTCCACAAAAGCCGGTATATCTCCGGTGATGTTCCCTTCAAAACCATATGGTAATACTAGATAGGCATCGACTCGATCATAGTATAATGCATTAAGCGCATCCTCTTCGTCCTCATAGATTATAATGATCATATCGGGGCTCTGTTGCATATATGCAGTGAAATTTTCGGACAGGTCTTCTCCAGGAAATGTATTTGTTGGATCAGCATCAACAAGACCGATAGTGAGTGCATCGGGATTTTTGTCTCCGACACCGAAACTAGCGGCTTGACCAGAATTGATTGCATAGTACATTGTGCCCATAATCATCGCTGGTAAAACAAAAACAAGGAGAAATGCAAAACGATCATTCTGAATTAACTTGAGCTCTTTCAGAAACATCGATTTGATTCGCCACAACTTTGTGTTCTTACCAGTTTTTGCCAAGGAGTTCACCTAGAGCTACTACAGTTTTCAGTACTGCCGCCTTTTTGGCGTTTTCGGCTATCTATCATCCAGTCAAGTACATCCGCACACATGAGTAGATATAACACCATTGGACCTGCATCTCCCCATGATTTACTCAAGTCAATGACCATTTTCTTTGACCATCGACTACCATCACCATAGACTCGACCTAATAGGTTCTGGATTCCTAGATCGCCATATGGATACGTTGAGAAGATACCTAGCCCTGCTATAGCCAGCACTTGTATTGTCCACTCCCCTATACCCCTGATCGGCTTTAGTAATCTGTAGACCTCATCGTAGGAATATCCAATCAGGTCATCTAAGACAAGTTCTCTAGAATTAACCAACTTCGAAGTTCCTAGAATATAATCGGTTTTGTAGCCGAATCCAAGGGTTCGTAAGTGGTCTGCACCAGCTTTCACAATTGCAGCTGGCTCTGGAAATGTGTAGAATGTATGTTCTTGGAAATTCTCCGATTTGCTTAGACTGAGAATCAATCGTTTGGTAAGTACATTAGCTGCTTTGTAAGAAATTTGCTGTTGGATTATGGTTTTGATTAATGCTTCATACAGAGTGTCAGCTGAATACGGTCGGATTGTTTTCACCAAGTCTGCAATATAACGGACTTGTGGTTCATCCTGAATTACCGCTACTGCATTATGAGTTACCACATTTAATCCAAAGATCCAACTGAGTTTGTCCTTTAGAGCCCTCTTATCTACTCTCGAATCAGGGTATGAAACAGAGATAGTCGAACCTTTTTGACTCACAGATACTGGTACCAATTCACCATCTACTGAAAGCAATCTACTGAAAATGTCTGCTTTGGTAGACTCTGGAACAGGTTGAACATCGGGAAAAATCCAAGCATGGATTGATGAAAACATATCGTAGTCTATTGGAGTCTTCATCTTGAATTTCACGAGTTGTCCACACCGAGAGATTATAGAAGCTTGCATCAATGTTATATTCGTACTGTTTCCTCTCAACTTTGGGGGTCTTATCCTGGAAACTCAATTGCCACAGTCGAAGGCGGACAATCAACGGTTCATTGGTATTATAGTTGCGTCAGTCATGCTAAATATTGGATTGTATTTTATGCTCTACTACTTGGCACCTATTGTGGCTGGATTTGTCTGCGGTTATTTTTTGATGAGCCGTAAACGTGCTTTGATTGGCGGATTTGTTAGCGCGTTTCTTGCATACTCGTCGCTTTTCATCGTGCTAGCACCAGGAATCATGGAATATCAAATTGACCAAGGCATAGTAATTCCAGTACTGCCAGTATTCTATCTTACACTGATCTTCTCAGCTTTTCTGATCTCGATTCTTGGTATTGCTGGAGCGTTTCTGGGATCGAGGATAATTCCGCGACAGACAGAGTGACTATGTGTCAACGATTATTTTTCC
>JAEOST010000288.1 GCA_016840245.1 Candidatus Thorarchaeota archaeon | reverse complement strand
CCATTTTTATTCTTACCATTCAAGACACGACATCACCAACGTTTATTCCTCCCTTGACTGATCAGTTTGTTGAATTAGGAAGCGTCCTACACTATGACATCAATGCATACGATTTGGGAAGTATTGACCACTGGTGGATCAATGACACCGTCCAATTCTCAATAGACACCAATGGATATGTTACATCTGTGGAATCCCTTCTTGTTGGCACCTATGGACTACGTATCTGGGTAAATGACACGCATGGGAACCTACTTACTGGCACGTTGTCAATCGAAGTTCAGGACACAACACCACCTGAGTGGATAGAAATCCCAAGTGACAGATTCGTTGAGTATGGCACCACATTTGTGTGCGATCTCAATGCCACTGACTTGTCAGGTATTGATGATTGGTGGATTGATGACACGCTTCGATTCACAATAGATTGGACTGGTACGATTAGGACAATATCGGTTCTAACTCCTGGTTCTTATGGTCTTCAAGTTTGGGTCAGTGATATATATGGCAATGAACTGACATCGATGTTTGTTGTGGAAGTTACAGATACAACACCTCCCGAGTGGGTTGATGAACCAGTTGACCAGCTCTTGGAATATGGTGAGTTGTTGACTTATCAGCTCGATGCAATTGACCTATCAGATATAGATACATGGAGCCTTAGCGATACAGATAATTTTGATATCCATGCTAATGGATTGATTACTAACCTTGTGATGCTTGAAGTTGGGCAATATGACTTACAGGTTAATGTATCAGATGAATATGGAAACACACTAACTTCCACTTTCACCATCTACGTAACAGAGATAATGACAACCACAAGTACCGCTATTGCAACGACCACTACTACTGTGACCACCACTCAAAACACGACATCTATCAGTACTACTATAACAAGCACAACAACAACTTCAACGAAACCCGGAACAACTCCACCTCCTATACTCAGTCCAGTAGTAATATTGCTTCTAGTTGGCCTTGTTGGAGCTGTGGCAGTTATTATCATAATAATTATCATCTTGAAAAGGCGTTAATCTGAGTCATTTCCAATCTATCCTAGGGCTTGATGATTCTCCAGTCCGGTAGGAGGACAAGTGTTGGATTTGCTATAGTTGAAGAAAGAATGAGCAGAGAAGAATACCCTTTCTCGATTTGAAACTTGAAACTACATCTGTTTCTGTTGTCTGTGTAGCAGGTACTCAGGTCCCAAAATTTTCCGAGCCATTAGAATGCAAAGACTCATGTTGAGGTTCTCCAATACTGACAGTTTGAAGTCAGGTGGGACGCGTGCACTATGAAACCTCTTGGGACCATCACCATGTACTATCGGTTTGTGGATGATGAAACTCAGACGATATTAGACTCAATAATGAAACAAGCCTACAACTATCGAAATTTCACTACACTTCTATGTGAGAGGGCTCTTATTGGTGATACATCAAAATCGGTTCTCTTCCTTGCTTATCTGCATGCATTCAAAATTTCTGCGTTTGAAGAGATGGAGATACTTTCCAAAAGATATGCACAAGATCCTATAATCCGACCCTACCATATGTGGATGCGATCTTACGGGGGCGTGGACACTGATTGGGAAAAGACCCGTGAGGCTATCAGATTTGCCCTTTCAATGGACCTTGAAGATTGGATGACTGCTGAGATGCATCTTCTCAGTTTGCTTGCATATGGTCTACAACCTCATTGGGGCCCTGAAGAAGACCGATCACTTTCTGAGCTTGATACTCTATTGAGTAAAGATCCCAGTCTGGAATGTTTTTCTCATAGTGTCCTTTACTATCACTCTATTTTATCTGGTGACGATACTGAAAGGGCTTTGGATTATAATCTTCAATCTCTAGAGGTCGCCAAGAAATTCGATGATCGATTGAGTGTTGCCAATATTCACACTACGATTGCAATGCTCTATCTGTATAGCCTCTCTGACACAAAGCAAGCGAGTGAATTACTACAGATTGCGAAGAATGAATTTGAAAACTTGGGAAGTAAATATGGGGTTGCTATGACCCGTGATCGTATGGGCGATGTAGCTAGACACCGTGGAGAATTCAGTCTTGCCATTAAATTATATCAAGAGGCGATGAGCTACATGGAACGGGTATCACATCCCCATGAATACATTGTCTTAGCACTTGCTGAGTCATATTTTGAAGCTGGGGACTATCAAGCAACCATCGACCTCGCCTCAATGGGTCTCTCGACAGTGGGGCATGTTCCATACTTCTGGATTGCGTCACACCTTCAACTTGCACAATCGAAGGCTGAGCTTGGGATGTTTGAAGAATCTGAGCACCATCTTGGTATTGCAAAAGAGACGATTTACAAGTCAGGAAGAGAGGGGTGGTTGGCCTCTTATCATGAGAGCTCTGGGATTTTAGAACGGGCAGAGATGGATCTTGAATCTGCTGTTCAAAGCTTCACAGAATCATATCGCACCAGTCTACAAAATAATGATAACAGGCTAAGGAATAAGGCGTTACTTCGATTAGCTGAAACCGAGGTCATGCAGTTTCAAGGTGATGACACGAGTCAATCAAAGGAGAGTTCTGGACCTTGGTTAGATAAACTACAGTCCATCGCTTCTGAGAAGGACTTACCAGGTATCCTTGCACTAGCTCTCCTTCTGAGAGCTGAACTTAGATTCAAACAGAACCGAAGGGATGATGCTTTTGATATACTTCGGCAGGTCAATGAGATGACAAAGCAGCCTGGACTAGAGTATCTCAAAGAACACGTTAGTGACTTAAAACGCCGTGCAGGTATAATCTCAGACTTTTGAAGATTAGATGAAAAGAATGCTGTCAATCAAAACGAAGAATGGCTTATCAAGCTCCTTGATGAATTTTTGAATCACATCTGTTTCTCTTGGCGGCGTTTTATTACTATGATAATTACTACGATACTGACACCTCCAACACATAATATTATGACAATAATCAAGGGATCAATTTCATCAGATGGCAATGTTGTAGTTGTAGTGACTGTTGCGGTGGTGGTTGTGGTGGTAACAGTAGTTGCAGTGATTGTTGTGGTAGAGGTTGCGGTGGTAACAGTTGTTGTCGTAGTAGGACCCACATAAAGAACTGTCAATCTGAATGTTCCAGAAAGCGTATTTCCATAAGGATCAGTAGCTTGGACATTCAGCCCATATTCACCGTGGATGAGTACTGTGACATTGGTGATAAGGCCCGTTCCACTGATACTAAAATGCAGGGTGTCATTGATATACCAACTATTAATTCCAGATAGGTCGAAGGCTTCAAGATGATATGAGAAAGGTTCATACTCGTTGATCTCTTGAAAACTTGGAGAAATTACCCAAACTGGATTTGTCGTGTCTTGAACAAT
>JAEOST010000287.1 GCA_016840245.1 Candidatus Thorarchaeota archaeon | reverse complement strand
TAATTGCTATACCATCGTCCAACCCCTAGAGTATCAGGACAACGACGATTCTGTAATTGCTCAGTCTTCAAATGAGATACTATTCCCGCATCGTTCAACAGCCAGGTTGGCATGTATATTGCCAGTGCAATAACGAGTGTAATCAAAGCACCACTAATTGTGTAGAGAGGTGCCAAATAGAGGAAATCGTATCTTGGGGCAACTGATCCTTCTGGTTGTGCGAGAATCAATTCTGGTACAAATCCAAAAATAACTTCAGCAAATGATAACGAGAATAATGCAGGTGCAATTGCACGTCTTAGTAATCGCCATAGATCAAATCGGTCACCAGCATGAACGATGCTTTGAGTATACCAAGCAGCTTTGATTGCTCTGTTCACTAATAGCATGATTACAGCAATTGGTACGGTGAGAATGAAGAATCCGATAATATACACAGGAATCATTATGTACATCAGAGTTATAGTATCGTCTAAAATGTTACCAGCAAATGCAGTCAAAGAATCACTTGCAGGATATTGTTCTAGCAACGGATTTGCTAGTCCTGTCACTACATAAAGTGTAACAATGATACCAATGATTGATAGTAAAAGCGGGATGACTAGTCGTGCGTGCTTGAAGCTCACCTGATCACCGATATCAACTCGTATTGTGTGTATCTAAGCTTAGTGGTAATGGAACACAAAGTGCACCATACTCAAAGATTATATGCGCGGTTGTGAAAGATAAATACACAACCGTATGTGTCGAGGCTAGTTCACTATGGAAACAGAGAAGCTAATAGTAGCAGTTCTGGTTGGCTCAATGGCAATTATTGGGCTAAGTTTTGCAGTAGCGTTCATCACCTTCGAACCAACAACGACCAATCCATCACCAACAGGAACTTCATCAATTTCCAATGATCAAGATCTAATCGACCTCTCGCTTCATGCACCGGAATGGGAGCTTATTCTTGCTGATGGCAGTATACTCCCACTGAGTGATCTGGAGGGCAAATTTGTTCTCATAGACCTAATGGCTACATGGTGCTCGTCTTGCACCATCCAAAACACGAGACTCATTGAAATCAACAATAACTTCGATAGTGAAGACTTAGTAGTCATATCACTTACAGTCGATATAGCAGAAACAGTAGCAATGATAGCAGAGTACCAAGATTCTAGAGAACTACCTTGGACACATGGTCTTGATCCTAGTCAGGCATTCACTAACTACTTTAAGGTGTCATCGATTCCTACAATGATTATCATCGACTCCGATGGACTTTTCAGATGGAAACATGTCGGACTCTGGAGTGTCGATGACATGTCTGAGACACTCGCAATGATGATGCCATAGACACAAGGTTGAATGTAGATGCAGGGATTCATTGAAATCACATCGCTATTAGGTGCAGCTCTGTTCTCAGGCCTGTACGTTGCGATGTCACCCTGCCTCTTTCCCCTCCTCCCTCTTTATCTAATGCGAAGTCTGAATTCAGCTGACTCTGTTAGACGATCTCTAATTGTAACCACCGCACTCGTATTGGGGATTTTGACTTCTATCGCGTTCTTTGCAGTAGTTGCGGGTATAATTGGAACATTTCTGATCCAGCATTTCACTCAGGTTCAAGTAGTTCTTGGTTTTATCCTAATAATCCTAGGAATATTTACAGCATCTCAGAGGCTTAGACAAAAACTGAGAATAACCTCAATGAGTGTTTCGTCACAACCGACAACACCGACTGGTCTAGTAAGTGTCTACATCGTTGGACTAGGATATTCCATGTTGGCTGCACCGTGCATTTGGCCTACTCTCACTGCAACATTTCTCTTGTTTGGAACTCAGGCAAATCTAGCTGTCTTGATTCTCATGTTCTTGGTAATTGCAATAGCAGTTGCTGCACCGTACATTGCTATTGCAGTTGTAACCGGTGAAGCGAGAACACGACTTACCATGTCTATGTCCAAACATTCCAGGAAGATTGAGATTGGTGCGGGAGTCCTACTTATCATCATAGGGATTATTCTGATACTACCAATTTTTGGAGTAACACTACTCTACTGAGATAGTTCTATTGAAACATATCTTCATTCTGTAGTCTGACAATATTTGAGCTGGTCTTTGTACTGTGTGTATACTCAACACCTCTCATGATAACTGCGGGAATCCCTTCTCCTGACTGTCCCATCACTAGCTCTGATGCTGCGGCAAGCTCGTCTGCTATACAAACAAGAGAAGACTGAAGGGTTCGCCCATACAGGTCTTCTTTCCCCTTATTGTGAGTAAAGGGTGACATCCCATAAAGACCAAGGGCAAGGTTCTGTGCACCTCGTCTCCATGGTCGACCTTGAGTATCTGTAATGATTACAGGAATATGCACACCATATTTTTGCTTAAGTTTGATTGATATGTTCTGAGCAGTTTTGTCAGGATTGGCAGGTAATGCCAAGAGATAACCAAGAGGTGCATTACTAGCATCAACACCTGAGAAATCTGTTATGATTCCGTGATGAGTTCGTGTAATCAAAATCGGTTCCTCTCGGATTATCTCACGAGCTTCATCAAGGGCTAGTTGAACCCTTTCAGGACTGCTTTCAATCTTTCTCGCGATCAAGAGCGCTTTTTCAGAAACGAGAATACTCGCGATCTCATGGACATTCCCTTCAGCAAGAGAGATAATTGAATGTGCGATTACGAGAACATCATTTTGTTGAAGTGTAATATTGTTGTGTTCAATAGCTTGGATGATTATTGATACAATCTCATCACCCTTCTCAATTAAAGGAATGCCATGGAGGGGAATTAGTTCTAGTCGTTTCTGAGGCATGAATATTACCGGACCATATGGAAACTAATCAGGTGGTTCAATCTCGTCCTTATCAAGCTCGCGTAATTCCTCGAAGCTCTCTTGGTAGAACTCACCCATTCCAGCCTCTCTACGAAGGTTTAGAGGAATGATGTAGAATAACACTCCTCCAACAACGATATTGATCACTGCCTGAAGCATATTCCATGGAATCAGAATTGTTG
>JAEOST010000286.1 GCA_016840245.1 Candidatus Thorarchaeota archaeon | reverse complement strand
GCTATCTTGGTTGCATCTACTGTTACGACCTTACCGCCTTCAACACCGAACCTTTCGCGGATTTCACTTGGTTCCTTTTCTGAGTTAACAACCAATGTGCCACCCTCTTTCAGGCCCTCGGCAGGATTGACCACATCCAGCAATGTCGGGTCGATACACACCACTACATCGGGTTTGTATACCTGAGCATAGATCTGGATGGGCTCTTTACTTATCCTAAGGAACGCCCTGACTGGAGCTCCGGTTCGTTCCGGCCCAAACTCTGGGAAGGCCTGTATGTAGTTGCCTTCTGCAAGGGCCGCCTTACCGAGCATCTGGTTGCTTGTGACCACACCTTGGCCACCGCGACCATGCCAGCGGAATTCCGTTATTCCCTTTGAGAAATCTAAAGCCATTATACTCTCACCTATACTGGGAGAAACGATGGTGGTTCGATGGCCGAGACTTATGTATTTAGTGGCATGGTCACTCTTCTTGGGTCAATCTGTTCCTACCTTCTTCTCATTAGTAGAATAACTACAATTACAACCCCGAATCCACTCCCTATGATTAGAACTACACCTAATATCACTGGAAATGGTTCGGTAGGTATTGGTGTGGTGCTAGGTGTTGTAGTAGAAGTCGGTGTGGTTGCGGTAGTAGTGCTTGTCACTGTGGTCGTAGGACTACTTGTAGTTGTTATGGTAGATGTTACAGTGGTTGAACCAGTGGTTGTTACAGTGGGTGAAGTTGTCAATGTAGTTGTAGTGGTAGGTTGCCAATTGTATGGTGATGCTAGTGGTAAGGGGTCATCATTCAGAGAAATACCATCGATTGGACATGGCAAATCCACAAATCCATCAGTGTCTTCATCCGGAGTCTGCCAGTGTGAATAGAAGTTGTGAGTATAATTTGAATTGTCTCCACTATCTGCAGTCTGATTTAGTTCACCATTCTCTATGAAGTCATTGTATTGAATCTGCGTGCCATCAACCTCCTCCTCAATGGCCAGTCCATAGAACAGATTCTCTTCGAAGATGTTGTACTGAACGATGTTGTCAATGCATGGTGGAGCTGTCATAATGTAGCTGCTAAGTCGAATATCAAGCCCGTCACCAGAATTACTCCTTACTGTGTTGTTCAGTATCTGGTTGTTACTTCCAGTCAACCGGATGCCATTCATGTTCTGATACACATCGTTCTGAATGAGTTGCCCGTACTCTCCACCCATCTCAATTCCAAGAAGATTGCTATAGATCTCATTGTCTTCAATGATTGTGGCATTTGCGTTGGACTGAACCTGAATTCCATCTCCTGAGTTGTGATGAATAGTGTTCCCCCATATGTGAGCTGCATTGGTGTCTTGTACATCAATCCCTAGAGGATTATCATATATCTCATTCCGACTGACCACAACCGATTCACATAACCTGTCAGATGGGAATTGACCTCCAAGAGCAATTCCTCTTGTAGCTGCATCGAAGATTCGATTATTATCTATCACGATATTTTCAGTCTGTTGAGTTAGGATTACCTCGTTGATTTCCTCCCTCTCCTCCACAACAACACCGATGAACAGGCTATTGTCAATTGTGTTGTCGTGTATTGTGATGTTCTGAGCGCTTGTCAAATGAACTCCAACAGCTCCTCTCCACATTGTGTTGTTCTCAACTAGGATATTGTTGCACTCGATGAGAGAGATTACACACCACGTGTCATCTACTCCATCCAATGTGTTGTTTCTAATCTCGACATGTAAGGTCGTTCCCCACATCCATATGTGGTGTAGAGGTCCTACGAAACTGTACCCTTGGATAATAATTGGGTCATCTGCAGTTCCATTTCCTGACCATCCCTCAAGTGCAGCTTGGCTGAGTAGCTCAGAGTTTCCCTCTATCTCAATTACATCATGTGGAATGAACTCTTGAGATATCCTGTAGTTCTTTTCAAATTCATTTGATGACTCCAAATTTACAATTGGAGTTAGAATATTGATGCATAATAACGTAAGAAGAGTTGGAAGTATGTACCACTTTTGCTGCAAGTTCTAGCACCCTCTTCACTGTCTCCGAGTCAAGTTCACAATCAGAATTTAGACATAATATAGAGCACATCTACGCAATTGCGTGCATAAGCACAATAACTATGTTCTACTGTATACTGCGTCTTCTCATCAACACTAGACCAATACCAAGGAATACGACTCCCGCCCCTGTAGCCACTATCAATGGTAAATACAGATTGTCTGGTTGAGTTGTTGATGGTTCGGTGGTCGATTCGATTGCTGTAGATGTAGTCGATGACGACGATGATGAAGTGGTTGTTATAGTCACACTTGAGGTAGTAGTGGTTGTTATAGTCACACTTGAAGTAGTAGTGGTATCAAATGGTTCAGGCATTTGATTACCCAGATAGACAAGAGGAAAGGGATCTTCATTCAGAGGATCACCGTCCCACAAGTATGGAATGTCTACAATTCCATCTCCATTAGAATCTGGCGTAATCCACTCATTATAGAAATTGAAGACAACAGTATTATTCTGACCTCTATCTGTAGCTTGTTGTTGTCCTCCATTGAACCATAGCTCATTTCGAGTCACTGTGTTGTTCTTGCATGTTGAGGCGAGACTAACTCCGGTTTCGGTATTGTTCATCAGTTGATTGTAGATCACAGTGCAATTCTTTCCATAGGAATAAAGCTTAACTCCACATCGCCCATTCCCATAAATTGTATTGTTATATACGGTATTCTCCTCACCTCGCATCGTGATACCATCCCAGTCATTGTAACGAAGTGTATTGTTGTAGATATGATTTCTTTCACCACGGACACTCACTCCACTCATGGAGTTGTTTTCTACAACATTGTCCCAGACCTCATTATCGAATGAGTCGTAGTAGATTTCTATTCCCTTGTCTTGATTACGATAGACATGGTTTGAGTACACTTTGTTTTCGTACGATCCAAAGTCAACAATAATGCCTTCAAGTTCGTTGTCATAGATTTCATTTTCGCAAATTTCATTCCCTATACAGGTCAATTCAAGAACGATACCCTGATTTCTATTATTGAAGATTGTATTCCCAGAGAAGGTGCAGTTATCTACTTCAAGAGTATGGATACCTATAGCAGTGTTGAAGATCACGTTATTCAATAGGGCACCATTACTCGCATTAGCCACATAGAGTCCACACCACACATTGTCAATACCATTCACTTGATTGTCCCTGAACTCGAAATAGAGTGTCGTGTCCACAATTCTGAGCATGTTCCTTGATGCTCGAAAGGAATAACCACTGATGATGATTGGTGATTCCTCAGAACCAGAACCTGGCCACCCTTCAAATAGTGACTGATTCAGGAAGTCTTCATTACCAATGACACTGATGATGTCGTGTTC
>JAEOST010000285.1 GCA_016840245.1 Candidatus Thorarchaeota archaeon | reverse complement strand
TTCCATACATAATCTACATGGAGTCGAATTCCAGGACGTGGTCTACAATACATGGAAGCTTCGTGGTTGTAGATACTACAGCACCCACTTGGGTTTCAACTCCCGCAGACAAAGTAGTGGATTACGGAGATGCTTTGAGCTATCAGCTGACTGCTTCGGATCTGTCTGGAATTGCCAGTTGGACAATCGATGACACAACCAATTTCGAAATCACAGATGGACTAGTGACAAACAGGACAGTTTTGGCTCTAGGAGTATATGACTTGGAGGTGACTGTCACTGATAACGAGGGTAATAGTCTCTCTGGAAGTTTCAGAGTTGCTGTAGTTGTTTCTGAAACTACTAGTCCAACAACGTCGATTCAACCAACCGCACTCGAGGAGCTAGGATGGATTATTGCTGTACTTGTAGGAGTGATAGTGTTTATGACAATCATCATTCTGATGCAACATCGAAAGACCTAACATAGTCAGGATTACTCGATATCTAGTGGTCTGTTGAAGATATCAAATCTGGAATAATGACCACTGATATCGAAATTCTGTCGTTCTTGAATGGCAATTGTTGGATCAATATCTGCGTATACTGTCCCTTCTTCATCCACTAGAGGACCCGCGACGATCTGACCCTTGGGATCGACAACGACTGTTCCGCCGTTTGCCCAATTCTCATCATGAGATGCCATCACTGATTTCATCGGAAAATCAGTTTCAGAGAGGTGCGAGAAATCAGAGGGTCTTAGAAGCCCAGAAACCGAGATGACCCAAGAACGTCCCTCGAGTGCCACGAACTGCGTAATGTTCTCAGTGTTCCTTAGACTTCCTGGCCAGACAGCTACATGTACGAGCTTGCCTTGTAGATGTAGAGATGCTCGTGCTAGGGGGAGCCAATTCTCCCAACAGTTCAGACCACCAATCTTAGTATCTTTGAAAGTGTGAGTCTTTATACCGACAGCATCACCATCAGCCCACACCAGACGTTCCTCGTATGTAGGTTTGATCTTGCGATGGCGTCCCATGAGTTCTCCATCAGGTCCAATTGTGAGAAGTGTGCAGTAGATTGACCCTCCATCCTTCTCAGCCACACCACCCATGAACATCATCTTCAGTTCACGAGCCAATGATTTCATCATCTCTATGATGGGGTCCTCTTCAAATGAAATAGCTTCACCCCAGTATGTGGCATATGCAGTCTTCTGGTCTGCATCATTGAATCGTGCACCACCAGAGGGAGAGAGCCAGAAGGGATATCCTGGAATCAGGGTTTCTCCCCAGGTCACCAGCTCTGCACCATTTGAATGAGCCTCTCGAATGAATGATTCCAACTTGTCCCAGGTCTTCTCCTTGTCCAAGAATACTGGAGCAATTTGAATGGCAGCAACACGAATCATAAGATTGGAAGTCCAACTCCGCTTAAAAACACAAGTAGATTGATGATGAAGTTCTGACTAGAAGTAGAATAAAATCAAGTTGTGACATACTGTGTCTAAAATAATGAGTCAGTGGTGGAGGTAATCAGTCTGGAGAAAAAGAACTATCGAAAGACTGCATTTGTACTTGTGATAATACTCAGCGGTATGTTGTTGGTTGTGTTTAATGATTCATTGATCATTCAGTACCTTCAATTCGAGCAATCAACTGGGCTTGCGGGAGAAGACAAATGGTATCAAGGTCCCTATTATTCAGAAGTCCTCGTGGTAAATTCATCATATACTAATGCAACATTAGAGATACCTTGGACTCATCATATTGAGATAGTTCACTTCAATGTCACACCAGGACCAGTTACTATAATCGTCAGAGCGAGTTCAGAAGTCATTCTTAACCATACGATAGTGTCAGGAAATCTGGTTTCAGGACTACCTCCTCCATCAAGCTCGGTTTCGTTTGGGAGTTACTCAACCACGGTCGGTCATAACATATCTGTGTTCTATGAAGGAGTGAATTCAACTGTTGGTTTCCTCTGGTCCAATTGGGCTTCTGGACACTTTGATTATCCTGTGTTGTACAACAGGACTGTTACAGTGACAGCACAACTCTTTGGATATGGACTGACGGGATTCATTGGAGGGATCTTAATTCTAGGTGGTGCTGTAGCAATCTTTGTGATTAGAGGATCTCGACAGAATCCATACAGACGTATGAATTATGATGATAGAGTGAGAGCGTGAATTCCCGATTTCTGAAAGGTATTTTAGCTTGATGTCACTAACATCTGAACCTCAAGATGAGATGATACGAATGAGAATCATGTTTGTCGAACCTCCAAAGGAATTGTGGTTTGTTATGGGAGAGTACCTACCCCCACCACTAGGGATACTCAACTTGGCGGCATATCTACGAAAACATGATGAATCTCTTGAGATAGAAATAGTAGATTGTCAAGCTGAGAGAATTAGTTGGCATGGGTTGAAAGAACGTATTGAACAATATCAACCAAACATTGTCGCACCGAGTTCTTTGGCCACCTGCAACGCATTCCACGGTCTCCGGACAATAGGTATGGCAAAAGACATTGATCCAACTATCACAACAATTGTTGGGGGTCAACACTACACAGCATTGGCTCAAGAGAGTCTAGAATCATATCCAGAACTTGATATTGTTGTACGTGGAGAAGGTGAACAGACGCTCCTTGAGGTCGTTCGCACACTCCAAGGAAGAATGTCTCTTTCTCAGGTAAAGGGAATTACTTTCAAACACAATGGTAAGATTATCGCAAATCCAGACCGTCCACTCTTCGACAATCTCGATGACTTACCTTTTCCAGCTTATGACTTGGTTGAAGAGCATATGAAGGAGTATCATTTTGCACTGATGGCTGGTCGTGACACTCCATATGCACTCTTTGAGGCTTCAAGAGGATGTCCCCATGATTGTAACTTCTGCTCT
>JAEOST010000284.1 GCA_016840245.1 Candidatus Thorarchaeota archaeon | reverse complement strand
GATTGACACAGACTCAAGGTTGTCATCGAATACATACGCAGTAACGTTTGCTAGTGCTCCAATCTCATCCATATTGATTTGGACTTCGAACAATCTTGGTTTTTGAGGTACAATTGCATTTGCTATATTCCTTAGTAAACGAAGATTGTCAGCTTCATTTTGAATAGCATCATACAGAATGTCATCATAAACAGTGGAACCATCGGAGACTGCAATCACTTTGCCTTCTCCATAATCGGCTACTGCAACAATTGCATGCTCCTTTGCTGAATCTGCCCACAAGAGACCTTCCGCTTTTGCTGGATCGATACTGAATGAACTTCCAGCGTAGATGAAGATGTTATTCACACCATCCATCAAAGAGTGGTTTTCAACTGAGCCACCATAGTCAACACCATAGGCTTCTCCTGGGTCATCAATTGGACCACCAAGCTCATTTCGCTCACATTGAATTCCAAACGGCTCAAGGATGTCATTGTAGGTGTCAATTCCAAAGCTTGCTGTACCATCAGATGAGTCATAAAACTCTGATAGAATCAGTAGTGTTCCGCCATCATTTACGAACTCATGAATTGTGCTAATCTCCAAAGCAGTGTACACAGTTTCTGTGTCCATGATCATTAGAATCTCAGCAGTTCCTAAATCAACCATGTCAATCCTGTTTACTACAAGATCAGAGGGGTCTCCATGTGCAGACATTATTACACCCTGCTCGATGAGATACTGACCAAAGTATCTGTATTCCTCCGGAGCATCTGGGTCCTCAATACTATGATGTGCCTGGTCGACAAGTAGTCGACCACCGAATGTTGTCACGGTATATTCCAATTGCATCGTAGATATTGTTTCTGTGCCTGACGTCAATGTCAAATTCCCGATGTAATAACCGACCTCTGTGAATGACAAATCTTCAGGGAGGTCCAACTCCATCCAGAAGTAATTGTAACCCCTTGAGATGTAGGTCCTATCAGTTTCAATAGTTATGAACTCTGATGCATTTCCAGCCATCTCTATATCAACCCAACCTACAGATACTGTTGATATCACGGTGATGTTCAGAGGGTCTCTTTCATCCCCAACAATCAGGATTGACGAGCCACCTGGGAGTGTGGGGAATGAATTGGGCGATAGTAGAGTTATCTCTGGAACCGCATCAGCTAGTAGTTCAGAAGCTCGGGATACATTCGCAAGACCCCAACCCTGTGCCATCGGGTCTTCTCCAATGTCTGTCGCTCCCGCCATCAATGCTGCCTTCAGATCAAGTGGATCAGTATCTCCATGTTTGTCAAGTAACAGTCCAGCAAGAGCAGCAATCTGAGGAGCAGAGGCTGAGGTACCTGCCCATTGTGTATAGTATGTACCATACTCAGGCTGATTGTAATATGGATATTCGAAGAGGTCAGAATCTTCAGCACGTCCAGAAACAACAGCCCTTCCAGGTGCCACAATATCTGGCTTTGCAAAACTACCGAGTGGACTTGTTATATCCTTGACAACAGGTCCCCGGCTACTGAATGTAACTACGCTCTGGTTCCTCACTGATGCACCAACTGAGATAACTTCCTCAATATATCCTGGTGAGGTCACTGTAGCTGGAGCTGGTCCAGAATTTCCAATTGCAATCACTACTGTGACTCCAGCATCTACAGCATTCTTCGCAGCAGTAGCAGATGGTTCTATGAAGACTCCATCACTCCATTGACCCCCGAGACTCAGGCTGATCACATCTGCACCATTGTTCACAGCGTAATTGATTCCTTGAGCAATTACTGAGTCGTCTCCTTCACCAAATTCATTTAGCACTTTGATGACTAAGAGGTCAGCACCTGGGGCCATCCCTGTATAGTTACCACCGTTGGCGACACCAGTACCTGCGACAAGCCATGAACAGGCAGTTCCGTGTCCATTGTCATCTAGAGCATCCATACCATTACTTGGATTTAGGTCATCCTCACCATTAACAAAATCTCTGAATGCTATGATTTGACCTACTAGATCTGGGTGGGTTCCGTCAGCCCCACTATCTATTACAGCTATAGTTATCCCCGAACCATCGTATCCCTCATCCCACATTCCACCTACATCCATCAATGTGTCAGGGTGAATATAGCTTGGCTCAGCCAGAGCTGATACACTTAGATCCTCGACCGATGTTTCTGGAATCGACCATTTCTTATCCAGACTGATTGCAGTTAGATACTCGGAATTAGCAAGTTGCTCGATACTTCTCTTTGTTGCGTAGGCTGAGACCATTGGCATGTCTTCAAACACAAAGCGGATATCTAAACCACTAACAGAATCACTGTATATCGATAGAGCCCTCTCATCAGATGATGTGTCCTCAGGAAAGTGAAGAATAATTGGGACCATCTCTTCACCTGACACCTTTCCAACTTCGGTTACCAAGATTGGCTCAATGAGTGGCCCTGATACACTTCGTTCTTGTTGTGTTGTACCAAATACTATCATTGGTTGTGGGATTAACAGTGCCACTAGAATAGTCAAAGCTGCAAGTCGTCTTAGGGTATGATTGCGAAGAATTGTCATCGTGGAGCGTCCAACCGGAACTCCCCTGAATCTTAGATAAGGATTGTCTTCAATGCGTTATTGTACAAGAATACCCTGCGTATAGCTCGGATTCTACGAGAAATGAGGTATTATCCATTGGTAAGTACTAGAGTATTGAAGATGGGATATAATTCCCAAGTATATAGGAGCGCAGGAAAAAATGGGTGATAAACCACAGCTCTATGAGCGCCGCCTTCAGCTTAAGCATTTCTTTGAAGACCGTCAGACTAGTCAGACTCGACGAACTTGGCTTGAGATACAGATGCAGCCACCTGAAAAGACACCGGAAGGTTGGGTCAACGATGGACGCGTCCGTCTATCCCTTGGAGAGGACAAAGACATCAAGGGAGCATTTTTGCTTTCAATTGATGAAGTGGCACGACTCTATAAAGCATTAGACTTGATAATCGAAGATCATGAATCAATCAAAGCTGATCTTTGGAGAAGTTGATAGTCTAGTTGGGACCTGCCCAATCTATTTTCGGGCAGTCCATCATTCTTTCTTTTCGATGCTTCTTTTGCCAGAACAGATATAATCTGTGGATGGTTAGTAGTGTTATTGTTTAGGAGGATAATAGATGATACCAAACCCCCTCCCTGATATCACGACCAAGATTGAACTCGATTGGCTTATAGCTGACTTTCTCGCAGTCTTACCATATGTATTACCTCTATGCATAATGGCAATCTTTCTGATTTTCTATTGGAAAAACCTACCTCCCAGTGATGGTCGACGAAACCCAATTCTGGGTGTTAGTCTGTTCTTCGTTTTTGTTTCAGCGGTCTTAGTCCTATATGCTGGATTTGGTAGTGGTGATGCTCCAGGGATGGTTGAGCTTGGTTCATGGTGGGATTTCATCGAGATTCTTGGATTAGTAACTAATCTTGTATTTGGCTCAGTCTATAGTGGAGTGATTTACCTCTTTGTTGTACTTGCAATTGTCGCTGCTGTTGCTAAACTTGTTGTCACACCCGTTGATGTTGACCTGAGGACTTTGCAAGATGGCTTAAAGGAAATAACAGAATTATCTGAGGGGCTAAGCGAACAGGTCCAGAAGCTTGAGGGTGAGAATAAACAGCTCAACGAGTTCTTGAGCGACAGGGAGGATTCACTCTCCACCTTGCAGAGTGAACTGGACTCTCTCAAGGATGCTCTAGCTGCTACTCCTCTTCCATCTGAAGATGATGACCTACTTGCTACCATATCAGAAAAGGACACTCGGATAACAAAGTTAGAGGAACAGATAATCGAGCTTGAGAAACAGATTATCCAAATGATGGAGTCTGCACCTATAGCCCCTACAGAGACAGTTGCTTCTCCTGAGCTAGAGGAGAAACAGAAAGCACTAGAAGAATATCGTAGACGTGCAGACACAGCTACTCAGGTTGCTGATAGTGTCATCTCTGACACAGTAGAGATCATCTCCCGTATTCAGGGTAGTAAACTGGATGAAGCTGCTAAGATGACGCTCATCAATCTCACTGAAAATCTAGGCAGAGCTCTTGGTCGTGTAGCAGGGCCTTCTGAAAAGAGAGATAGTGAGTTACCGCAGGTCGAGATGATTGGTGCTGTAATGATGGTTCATGAGATTCTTGACTCAATCAAGAAGATAACCCGGAGCTGAATTTCCCTATCTATTAATTTAGCTTAATCCTGCACTAATATTACAAGTAATCGAACCGACATTTCACAAAATACATTATGTCACTCAAGATGTGATTAGCGGTTGATTACTCAGATAATAGCGGTTATAAGGCCTTAATCTGAAAGAATAAGACGATAAATCACTTTAACAATCACATTGGGGCACGTGAAGTCTTGAAAGTATGTTTGGTCATTAGTAACCCTTAATAGCCCTTTTTCAACGCAACGTAGATTAATCACATACTATCAGAGGACGCGAATGAGGAGACTGTCTGCAGCTAATCTGTTCAATTATTCTTGCAGACATGGAGGTTAAAGCAGCATAGACAATGAGCTGCATTTCCAGTTCTCTGCCTTATCACATGTGAGGAGTAGAAACGAAATATGAATAAAAAATCCAAGGCTTCGGTTCTGCTATTCGTTGGAATCTTCGTTATGTCGCTTGGCTTAGTCCCAGCAGCATTGACTCCAACAGCAGCACCAGCCGGATCTCCCGTAGCCCTGCAGGAAGAGCTTACCGCTAAATTAGCGGAACGCTTGGAAGATGTACAGGGTGCGGACATTGTAGACCCTATTCTTAGGGACTACATGGCATCTGGAGATGTGGATGATGTTATGGTTACCACAACCGGTGGCGATGTAAAAGCACTAATGTATCTCGCCCCTGACGCCGACATGGCAGCAATCAAAGATGTGGCAACCATCACCTGGAACATGGACATGACTGTAATGCGTGTAATTTCAGTGGATATTGCATCCCCTGTAGCTCTCAAGCAGTTAGAGTCAGTCTATGGTGTACAGTATATCCAGGCTGATACATACATCACCTACGAAACACCAGAAGCAATGGAATCTGACGGTATTGACATGTTCGATATCAACGATGTTGTGGGCGCCACAGCCGCTAAAGACACCTATAGCTATGATGGCACCGGTGTCATCATTGGTACCCGCGACACAGGAGCTGACTACAGTCATCCTGACATGCAAGACTCACACTATGTAAACGGAACAGGATATCCAGCTAACTTTGATCCATCAAGCATGGGCTTAACTGAGATGTACGTAGCAAACAACACAGTTGTTTCAAACGTCACCGAGTGGCTCGAGATGGGCTATCTCTTAACCTATGAGATGGGTGGTGATTACTACCTCAACGTTACTGGTTGGGATCCAGTTTGTAACAACGAAGGTGGCCACAGAAGCCTAATGGGTCTTCGACCTTATGGTAATGGATACCCAGAGGGTTCAAATGTTGGTTTCATTGGCCTCTATGAATGGGCCTGGGGAATTAACAATGCATCTGAGTTCGTCTACAATGAAATGTGGAAGGACTGGGAGATTCCAGCACCTGGTATGTCCAACTACACCTTTGGTTGGGGATTCCAGCAGATGAGAAACTCCTACTCAAAGCTATTTGCCCCATCAATGATTCTCGATGGTGATCTAATCATTGACTGGAACGGTACATTGGCCTGGTCATGGATGTGGAACTATGCCATCTACTATGAGACAATGGACTTGAACAACACAGCCGATCGTGACTACATTACAGCCATGATGGACTGGAGCTTCGTTGGTGAACCATCCTACGGTGTTGGAATGGGTAAAGATCCTATTCTGGCTCACGACATGGATGGCGACGGCGAAGATGACATTGGTTGGGGTTCACTATCATGGGCCTACGACAGTATAGGCTACCTATCAGTCACTGATGAGTACTTCTTCTGTGGAATCACATCTGATTACATGGCATGGAACGCTCTATTCACTGACAGCGATGGTGGCGGCGGCAATCACGGTCTCTGGACCTCACATGCTGCTACTTCATCAGGCTTATGGGACTACGATCTGTACGGTAACGGAACACTATACAACCTTGAAGGTATTGCACCAGGTGCTGATTCATTCGTCTGTAAGGCTATGAACGCCGGAGGCGATATGATGTCAGAGTTCTGGATGGCAGGCTTCCATCTTGCCCCTGACGGCAACTGGACCTATCAACCAGCTATGGGTCACAAGGCAGACATCTCATCGAACTCTTGGGGATACACAAACGGTATCTATCTAGATCTCACTTATCTCGCATTAGCTTGGGATCTACTTTCCGCACCAGGAATTATCGATGGTAGCTACCCAGGTACACTCTTCGTAGTGTCCAGTGGTAACTCAGGTGCCGACCATGGTTCCAGTGGTGCTCCAAGCGATGCATACTCTGCATTGTCCGTTGGTGCAAGCACTGCATTCAAGTACTTTGATGACGCTTATGGTCCAGGTCACGACGCAAATCAGGTGATCTTCTTCTCATCCAATGGTCCATCCATGGTGGGTGTGAACAAGCCTGATGTTGTTGCTCCAGGATACAGAGGTGCCAACGCTCAGCCATTCTTCAATGTCTGGCTAGACTATGGTGCAGACACTGAATTCACATTCTGGCAAGGTACAAGCCTGGCTTGTCCAATTGTTGCCGGTGTTGCTGCTATCGTCATGGAAGCTCTAGGATCTACTGATCCAGCAATGGCCAAACAGGTCATTATGTCAACGACAACCGATCTTGGTTATGATGGATTTGTACAGGGTGCAGGTCTTGTCAATGCTGAGAAGGCTTGTATGTACATTGATGGTGCATCAGATGATACCTACTACTTCACATCAGACAGCTTCACCGAATACGGTGCAGCAGTTGCTGATGCATGGGTTAGCTGGATTCCTGACTGGTCTCCATACGGAGTCTGGTTTGATGCCGGTTTGGACACCCCAGTAGGTCTCGAGTCAAGCAGCATCTTCTTCGGAAATGTTGCGCGAAGCGGTACATACACAGTAGATGTTGCTGTCACTGGATACAACGGCGCCAGTTATGACGACGCTGCATTTGACACCAACATGGCTTGGTACTACGCAATGGATAGCCAGATAGAATTCACTGAGACATCATACCTCTACAATGACACCAACTTTGAATCAGGTGGTGTACTTGGCGAGATTCGTGGTGGTTGGTTCAACCTCTTCGACTACTTGACTGGACCTCAGCAGGCCGATTTCATGGCAGCACCATTTGCCCACATTACTGTAGGATTTGATGCAGCTGAAAACGGTGATGTCTGGACATATCTGTTTGACTGGGACGATGACGGTATGTTGAACTACTTCAACGCAACTGGAACTCAGAACGAGAATTGGCTCAAGCTGATTCAGCGCGACTACAACGACTGTAATATGATGTACATGAGAGTCGGTGATCCTGATGGACTCGGCGACATATTCGCGTATGAACCTACAGTACGTGTAGAGGCACCAAATAACACAGCTCTAACCTTCACAGTTACACTGTTCGATAAGGTTGCTGGAGACGTATCATTCTCCGGTAATACTGCGACACTCAATGTAGCTGCTGATGCAGAGTATGGTGTCCACGAAGGATTCCTTCAGCTAGGAAACTCCACTAGTGGATTTGATCAGTTGATTCCTTACTCATACATGGTAGAGTTCGATGTTGATGGTGGTAATACACCAAAGGACATGGTGAACGGATACGGTGCTCAGGGACTCACTCCATATGAGAGTGGTTCAATGTGGCCATCCTGGTCAGCCACTAGTGGCGGCAGAATGGACGCAGGTGGACACAGAGTCTTCCTCATCAACGTACCAGATGAACATCCAACTACTAACTGGACAAAACTTGTCATTCAAGCTGAGTGGCAGGAGGCCGGTACA
Organism: Candidatus Thorarchaeota archaeon; assembly: GCA_016840245.1. The sequence continues at coordinate 4,709 of JAEOST010000284.1, read as the reverse complement.
ATTGTCGACATGTATCTACGTGAGACAACCTACGGTCTAATCTGGTCAACTGATGATGGTGGAACCGGTGCTCCATTTACTTCAGTACCAACCGAACCAACAGTGAACACAATCGTTGTTGATTGGGGCGGTCTGGTCAACGGTACATACTACCTATTGGTCAGCACTCACTTCTTCAACGGAACTGATGCTCCTGAAGATCTCAGAATCAGTCTTTGGACTTACGAAGACTTACCAGATGCAAGCGTCATTACAACTTGGACAGCTGATGACTCACCAGTTCCAGCAGTCTTTGGTGCTGATGATGTACTCACTGGTGACCACGTAATGCTCAACTCCTCATGGACTCTTGACGCCGTGGCTAACCTAGATGAGTACGCAATCACTAACACCAGAATTGCTCTGTTGAGTGGTCTGTACGATGTTACAACTGGAACAGCAACTGATCCAGGTCCTTGGGACGCTTGGCCAATCCCGTTGAATGCTGAAGCCTACTACGAGTGGGTCACAGTTGAGGGACTAAACGCTGGTGAGACCGCAGTATGCAGACTTGAGATGGGTGCAAACGACCCAGCCTTCGATGTCTACGAATGGAATGACGACAACGATGACGGCGAGGTAACACTCGACGAGATCGTAGCTGGCGTACTCCTGAATGTTGACGACGGTGGCGACAACTTCCCAGAACAGGGTAGTTTCGTTGTACCTGCTAACATGGATGTAGCTGTACGTATCTTCTCATTCCTATGGGCACACCATGCTGATGAGCCCTACACATTCAGCCTCGATACTCGAACATCAATCGATATCAACGAGGATGATACTGAGATCCTATACGACACCTACGACCTTGAGCGAAACGCTACAATGACTCTGCAGTTTTACGCATGGACAGCCACTGATGTGGTGTTCTTGGTTGAAGCCACTGGGGTAACATTCCAGAACTTGTTCTCACCTGAGCTACTGACAGTTGATGTCACAGGCGCTGGTGCAGTCAAGACTGTTAACTGGACATATACTGACCTGAATGCTGGTGATGAGCACACCTTTGAGGTGCTCGTATCATTCGACGCTGGCGCAAGCTGGATGCTTCTCATGCCAGGCTTGAATGTAACCACGTATGACTGGGACAGTACTGGATGGTTGTACAGAGAGTACATTGTTGAGATCAGAATCTACGATAATGATCCTGACAATGAGAACATTGGCGGTTTGCGTGATGATATGTGGTCAGATCCGTTCTTTGCTGGAACTATTATAACCACTGGTTCAACAACCACAACCACCACAACGACAACCACAACGACAACCACAACGACTGAGCCAACAACCACTGAGCCAACAACCACTGAGCCAACAACGACTGAGCCAACAACCACTGAGCCAACAACGACTGAGCCAACAACCACTGAGCCAACAACCACTGAGGAGACCACTACTCCACCACCAACAACTGGAATTGATCCTGTGATCATTGGTCTACTCGCTGGCATTGGTGTCGGTGTTGTAGTTGTGCTGATTCTGTTCTTGGTCAGGAAGCGTTAAGTCGCACTAGTTTAAAGGGGGCTTTTGCCCCCTACACCTTTCTTTTTTCATATATTATCTGCAGAATGAGATCTTACTCTAACTATACCTAGTAACATGGATTGATACCTCGTAGGGTGAAACTCAATAATCAATACAATCTGATGCAACTCAATAGTGCTCGTTGACTATGACTTCATCCAATGGTCGTCGTGAACGTTTCTCTGGATATTTTCCTTTTATCTTGCCTATTGGAATCATTGCCACAGGTCTATGATCATCAGGAATACTGAGGGCTTCTTTGGCAAGGACCTCATTGAATGCTCCAACCCAGCAAGCACCATACCCTAAGGCATGAGCTGCGAGTAACATATTGGTTGTGAGGGCTGCAGTGTCTTGTAGAACATAGAGCGTTCGTCCACGTTCTTCATACCTCGCGGCAGATTCCTCAGGTACTGCACATATAGTTAGTACAACTGGAGCCTCTTCTACGAACTCCTGACCTAATGCCGCTTTCGATAACTTGCTCCTTATCTTCGAATCCTTTGTCACAACGATTCTCCACGGTTGACGATTTCCAGCTGAAGGAGCGCTTATTCCGACCTTCAATATTTTATCAATATCTTCATCTGGAATTGGAGTGGATTCAAAATTTCTAATTGAACACCTTGAATTAACTAACTTGAGAATATCTTCAGTCATTTTGCAGCACCTCGGGATTGACAATGTTAGGGGGCTTCTCATTGTTAAGGGCAGCTGTCAGATTATCGGCAACCATCATTGACATTTTGCTTCTTGTTGCTACACTTGCACTGCCAATATGCGGAGCAAGGACAACGCTCTCTATCCCAAGTAGAGGGCTACTTTTTGACAATGGCTCTTCTTGAAAAACATCAAGACCCGCTGCACCTAGATGATTTGACTTCAGTGTCTCCACCAATGCTTTTTCATCGATAATTGCACCTCGTGATGTATTGACCAGTATTGCACCGGGTTTCATCAGTGCAAGTTCTTCTTCCCCAATAAGTCCGTTTGTTTCAGAGGTTAAGGGAACATGTAATGTAATGATATCCGATTCTAGAAGCAAGTCCTTCAGGTTAGATCTCTTCGCCCCTACTTCTTGTTCTATCTGTATGGATGTATCATTTTCTGAGCGTGATGTGTAAAGGATTTTCATTGAGAAGCCAGCAGCTCTTCTGGCAACAGCTGACCCGATTCTCCCAAGACCAATTATCCCAATTGTCGCTCCGTAGACATCAGAACCTAGAAGCATCTCGGGTCCCCATGCAACATTCCATTTTCCGTTTCTCACATACCTGTCAGCCTCTGCAATTTTTCGTGAGGCTGCCATTATCAGAGCCCAAGTCAGGTCTGCAGTGGTTTCTGTTAGAACACCCGGTGTGTTAGTCACAATAATTCCTCTCTTAGTCGCTTCTGCTACGTCAATGTTGTCATATCCAACAGCATATTGTGCAATGACTCTTAGATCTGGGAGTGAGTCCATAAGGTTCCTATCAATCCTATCAGATAACAATGTGACAAGCCCTTGACAGTTGGTTGCTAGTTCAATGATTTTCTTTTGACTTGGTGGTTCTACAGAATCCCACACTTTCGTATTGAATGTGTTCTGTATTCTACATAATCCCGACTCTGGGATTTTCCTTGTGACAAAGACGTTTACAGTCAAGAAGCCTTCCTCGTGAAGCACACCAATCAATACGTCTATTGAAGTCTTGCATCAGCATCAGTATACGCACAAAATCGAGTTTTTACTCAAAAATGGAGGTTCATGCGGTGACCTGATGCCTTATATTACGATGAATTGAAGGTAAGATACTAGATACGGTATCAGGTGGCCAAGATGAGTGTAACCCTAGACCTACCTCGAAGTGCAATCATTGTACTTGACCGTCTGACCCATGAAGGTCCAATGACACCGAAGCAAATCAGCCAAACGGTGGAATTAGCTCCAAGAACTGTTTCTTTCGCATTACGTAAGTTAATGGGACAGAAGCTGTGTCGTAAGATTCCCAATCTGCACGACATGCGTCAGCCCCTCTATATTGCTGAAATGGAGCGTGCTAAGGAACTACGAATGAAGTACGAGCATGTGTTTCGACAAGTGCTCATATAGTACACATCATTCATACCGATTACTCGGGTCTATCCGGGCTCTTTGGGTCATGCTTAGGTTCTGATGCAATGCATACAGACCTAACACCCCCTTTTGTTATGTGATTTTCATACTCTCGTTCACTAATTTGCAGAAAATTGCAGCAGAAATGAGGTCCGCAGTTGTGCCGGGATTGAGAAGGTTGCCATCGCGTGTCAATTCTTTTTCTAGACTCTCAATCAGAACCAATGCCTTCTTACCATCTTGTTCTAAAATATCTGCCGCAATGGCTCTCACCCTTTCTGCAGCCTCTGGTCCAGCTTTTTTGACTATCAGTCCATCTGGTTCAATAGATAATCGCCATACGAATGTCTTGACAACTGCTTCTTCCAGGTCTTCCAAGCCTTTCGATGATCTATCCAAATACGGATAGGTCTCCTGGAGGGTTGTCCTGAAATTTGATACCCATTCGCGCGATATTGCATCAACATCCTCTGCAATTTTGAAAAGGTCTAGTAAATTGATATTGTCCTGTCTAATATTTTCGAACACATGTGGATTACTGATATCTAACCTATCATGTGTCGATTCCCACGCATCTGATTTATTTTGCATATCGCCTCTTGGTCGAGCTAAAAGAAATGCTTCGTAGAGATTGATGGTATCCTCAACTGTACTTGCTTCTATACTCTGTTTCAGAAAGTGCTCAACACATTTAGAGCTGAACTTAGAGTCCGTCTTGATACAAGCAGCAGTAGCTGTGATTAGAGGTACATGAAGCAATATTGATCCAAAGATGGCATTGCTCTTGTTTATGCCTGAGAACACATCTGACACGCAATCTAGAATCAATTGACCTAACCGAACCTCTTCAGGCTCAACACTGGCGTCAGCTAGTGCAATTCCTCTTGAGGCTGCCAAGTGGTAACCTCTTGATACAAGTGCTGCGCTAGCTAAGAAGTGGCGATATCCTGTGTCAGAGAATCTTCGTAGTCTGTTGACATTTCCCGGTTTAGGCGAACTCGCCTCGAGGGTTATGGCAAGCTGACCTAGACTAGATAAGGTCCACGCT
>JAEOST010000283.1 GCA_016840245.1 Candidatus Thorarchaeota archaeon | reverse complement strand
TGGAAACCCGACTCAAGATCTACTATTGTGCCAAGGACTGATAGAAAGAGCTGAAGGTAATTACTACAATGCAATGAGCCTTTTCGAAGAGATGTGGACACTTACCTCGAAATTACCCCGACAGGATAGACTCAATGAAGCATTATTCAGGCTTGCTGAAACTGAAATCCTACTCCATGCTGACGATATCTCTGTGATATATCTGCAAGCAAATCCTTCTTGGAATGAGCAATTGGAGAATATGGCTAGAACTAAGGAACTACCTGGAATTCTTGGACTGGCTCTTTTTTTGAAATCTAAGATTCTGATTATCCAAAACAAGATAGATGAAGCCAAGGAACAGATTGCTGAAGTATCCGAAATGGCTAGCTTTCCAGGAATGAAATTCCTTCAGAATTGTATTGAGACTCTTTCGATTTACCAAGATGTGTCAACTGATCTCTAGTGGAATGGGTTTCATTCAATTAATTCTACTCGTTCCTGACACTCATGTTTTGTTAAAATAAACAAGAGAATATCTATTTTACATATTACTTAATATTTCAATAAAGCATTACTTTAGGAACACAAGAATCGCGAGGTGAATGAATCAGGAGGATGCTGACTATGATAGTGAAAAGACCGAATGCTGTGAAGTACGTCTTCCTATTTTCAATTCTGTTTTGTTTATTTGTGTCACCGGTACTCGTTGATTCTCAAGTTGATTTCTCATATACATTGAATGGGCCATATATTGAGAAAATTGCAATTCATATAATGAACAATGACGCTATGATTCTTGGATTATTAGACAATGAACTTGACATGACATATGATACTGTGGGATGGCTTGTCTCTGATGAGTTTTCTAATCCAGAGATTTTTGAGTGTTCTACAACTCTTAGAAACGGGTATGGGGTTTTGTATATCAACTGTGATAAGTATCCATACAATATCACGTCCTTCAGAAGAGCTCTCGCTTATGCATTAGACAAAGAGGCAATATCTGATGATGTATTCAATGGCTTTTCAATACCTCAGGATTCTGTTGTTCCATCGGCTAATTCTTGGTCAATTGAAGGACAGCTCCCGTATACATATTATCAGACCGATATAGAGAAGGGAATCGAACTATTGGATCTAGCTGGTTTCCATGATGTCAATGATGATGGATTCCGTGAAGCTCCAGATGGATCACCATTTCAAGTGAAAATTGAGTGTGCACATATTTCTGAAGTAGCTACTCAGGTAGGAGATCTAACAAGAGATTCACTGCTTGCTCTAGGAATAGATGCTGTATCCGTTCCAACAGATTTCTTCGGGTACTTGCATAGAATACATTACCATGGAGATTATGACATAGTATTCCTTGGATTGGAGTTTGGAATTAACTATCACTGTGATTGGTTGGGTAATGAATTTCACTCCGATAGCTCGAACGTGCCATACTGGAACGTTGCAAACTTCAGAAATGCTTCTGCTGACTATTGGGCTGAAGCTCTTCTGTATGCAACAACTTTCGAGGAAGCTTATGAAGCGGCATGTGAACTCCAAAAGTTGCTGATTTATGAATGTCCCTGGATCGTATGCTACGAAAATATGTTTCCAAATGCATGGAGAATTGATAGATTTGAAGGATTCATCGATTTACAAAGCAATAATTGGTGGACCTATTACCAGGTTAGATTAAAAGAAGAACTAGGTGGACCTTTTGGAGGAACTATTCGATGTGGGAATCGCTACGTAGGTACTTTCAATCCAATGGTTGCATCCACTCTTTCTGATTATGAGGTAGTAGACCTCCTCTATGACTCATTGTTCAGATTTGATCCAACTGATCCAGCAAATGACTTGTTGTGGCTCTGTGAAAACTACTCCATTATGACTCATGAAGAAGATTCTAGAGTTCCAAGTGGCCACACTAGGATAACATTTGACATTGTCCAGAATGCTACTTGGACTGATGGGACTCCTCTTACTGGTGAGGATGTTGCATTCTCTCTCAATTATTATCGGGACACCACAGGCAATCCACTTGGTATAGATCTATCAGATGTCACGGCTGCATATGCTCTTTATCCATATCACGTTATTATTGAGTTTGAGACTGAATCCTTATGGCATATTTACTCTGTAGCCTATAAACCCATAATTCCAAAGCATGTATTTTCAGAAATCGGTCTTGAAGGTTGGAACACATGGAACCCCCATCCTCCAGAAGATGAAATGGTGACCTCAGGGCCCTTCTATGTTTCTGAGCACATTCCAGGTGAGTTTACTGAGTTAACCAGAAATGATGCATACTTTCGTGGTCTTGATTATGATAATGCAAGTAGTGATACAAATACGACTAGTCTTCCAAGTACGACTGGTCTTCCAAACCTCATTCCAGCTTTATCAGTAGGTGCAATTAGTG
>JAEOST010000282.1 GCA_016840245.1 Candidatus Thorarchaeota archaeon | reverse complement strand
GGAAGATTGGGAATCGCCAAATACTCTGGAATAGAAATAGACCATGGGAAGATATCCGTAGATACTAGTCCAACACAAACTTGCCTTGGACCTCTGTCATCACATCCAGTTGTCATGAGGTGTTCTCCCTCTTGAGAAGCCTCCTCCTCAACCGTGACTCCAGAAAGTCATCCAGCTCACGGACTGAGCGCAGTGTCACCATGAGGCTGGACTCCTCACTGATCTCATAGAGCTCTACCCTAGCGTCAGAGTGTTCCTGTCGTTTCCTGAGCCCCTCCACGAACTCAAGTGCCTGTCGAATCTCCTCCCAACCGGTGAGTGTCTTTCCAAGAAGATGATGGCCCTCAGGGTCGGGGGGTGTTGGCGTGGCGTCATCCCCGGTCATTTTCCTGTGATAGAGTATGTGTGAAGTGAGATAACCGCGTATCTCGGAAATGCCGAGCTGTCAAACCAAGCGCAGGTTCATATTCTTTCAGTACACCTCTCCATTGAGAGAGAATGAAGAGAAGCACTGTTTTCACAATAGCTACGGTATTCTTCTTGATCATGATTGCAATTGCTATACTTGGTGAGTATTTCGGTGGGTTGTTCCCGCTTCCTCTATCTGTTGAATTGATAGGGACTTCTATGGGTGTTGCCTTAGGTCTCTCAATTGCAGAGATGGCGAAGAGCTTCACTGAAGAAGAGAGTGAAGAAACGATAAGACGACGATTATTGAAAGAACTCACAAGGCTAGCAATTGGAAAGAGCATAACTAGAAACTTACACTACTACACTCCAGTTTGGGACTCAATTGTATCAAACGGAAAAGATGACATGCTGGATGATGTCTTCCTGGAGTCGGTATTTGAGGTATACAACGAGATTGACTATCTGAATGTAAGAATGACTAGACAGAATGTATCTGAATGGGAGGCATATCCACTTTTAGAGAAGATACTTGGACTATTGGAAAAATCTGGAGATAAAGTACAAATCGAAAGTGTTAGGAAGAAGATTGAAACTTTATATGAGAAGACACCAGAGCACGCGAAGAAGAAGGAAACGTAACCAAGTCATGTCTATTCAATGAACCTCAGAAGCATGGAATGTTTCTGGTTCATCTCTTATTCCAATGACTGATTCATTCGCAGATTCGATTGAAGCCTTGTCAATTGTCACAATGCCAGTTTCGTAGTTATAACTCTCAGAATGAGATGTGAAATTCATAGAGGATACGATAGCAATTTCGCCATCAACTACAATTATCTTCGAATGAACTCCTCCCGCAATGTTATCCTCACCAGAATAGAAAAGGTCGATGTTTGTATCTAGAAGTGTCTTGTGAAACTTCCAACGAGATGGATTGCTTACTGGACGCCTTGTAATGATTGAAACAGCAATGCCTTTCTTTGCAGTGGTACGTATTGCAGTTCCTAACCCAGCCTTGTCCACAAAAGGATTGACCACATAGATAGACCTCTTCGCTTGACCAATCAGCTTTCTCGTGAACTCATAGAGATCAGGTCCATCTAGAAAGAAGTGCTGATTCTCAAGAGTTGTTTCAACTCTCTCATTCGTATCAATCCATGACCTAAGCCAATCGATGTGTTCTTGCGATGGCTCTGGGACAGATGAAATATGCCCTGCCGTATTTTCATAAGCTCTGCGTAAGTCATCATCAAGTATCTTGAATCCATCATCCTTTGAATACTCAAGAATACCGACTCTTCGAAGTTCTCCCACAACTTTGAACATCCTTCTCTGAGTGAGTTCAGCCTTGTCTCTTACTTCAATCCATGTTTCTAGCTTATCGATTATGATTGCGCGAAGAATTTGACCCTTCCAGGAGTCCCAGTACCTTGGATTCTTAGACAGTTTCTTACCCCCATATCGAATTCTACTGTTTTCCACCGCAATGAGAACAGAAGGCTGCACCCTCATCTATCTTCGCCTGACAAAATCGACAGACTCCTGGTCCAGCCGCTGCATCAGTACTTCGTTGTACTTGCACAGATACATCAACAGTCTTCGTTGTCCTTAGGGAATGTGCATTGTCAAAGACGATCAGGAGCGGTTCATTCTTAGTGACTTGGTACGCGATCTCAATCTCTTCGGTCTTCTCCTTTGTCCAGTAGGCCTTGTCAGTGTGAATACTATCTGGTGTTTCGTATATCGCGGCCAACACATGTACTGTGATGTCCTTTCCCTTCGTGACTCTCCCGAAGACTCGTATCGTGTCCCCACTCTTTGCATCCAACTCGATGGTTTCGACCCATCCAGCGTCGACCTCAAAGCTCTCTCGGAGGGGTTCTTCCCCTACCATGAGTGGAATATGATCCACTGTCACATCTATGTCTATTGACTTGTACTTTGATTTGGCATGATAATTGTCGAATATGATGAACAATGTGTCGCGCTCCTCTGCTATGTATTCGTCATCAACTCTAGTGACCTTCTCTTCGCCCCAGAGGGCTCTCTCGTCCTCATATTCTGAGATTGTTCGCACG
>JAEOST010000281.1 GCA_016840245.1 Candidatus Thorarchaeota archaeon | reverse complement strand
GTATTATTCTTCACAATCATATAGTGAGCATTAGTGAGATAGATGTTGAAGTAACAACTATAGACGAAGTTACTCTCTACTCTCCCAAATGTCACATTATCCAGAAAGATGCCGCAGCCTGGACTTGTATAGGCATTAGTGATATTGCAATTCCTGATTGTGAAATTGACGCGAGTATTGATGATACTGATGCAATGAGTAGCTGACCCACCTGAATCAATCTCCAGACCTTCGATAATGAACGGATCTTCAACTGAACCATTTCCAGACCAGCCCTCCGCAAATGCAGTATCATTGAAGTCAATATCACCATCAATTGAAATAGGACTATGTGTCGTATACGCATTCTTTTTTGTATCCTGTATCATTTCAACATTAACTTCATTCTCAAATGACTCGATATCCATTAAAGATGGAGCCTGTACAATGTTCATCATAAGCATCAAAGACAACATGAACACTAGAGCATTACTTCTTGATAATCTGCCACGCACCGATTATCCTCTCCCCAGTTGCTCCGAAGGCCGTAGATGATTTCATGGATAATCGAGAGGGTTGTAATCTAGGTACTATTGCTAGACTCTCTCTTCTCAGCAACCACATCTCAATTATTGTGCTAATTTGTATATTAATTGGTTGTTCAGCATTATTTTTACTCAAAAGTTCGCAAAAATATAGTTAAGTGAAAGTATTGCTGGACATATTCAGCGATGTCAGTATGTTTTCTCCTCTTACGAATTCTCAAACCAAGTACACCCAAGACCGACACCCATTAACAAGAAATAGAGTGGGTCTGACTCTTGATCCACCGATGTTGACGTTGTGGTTGCTGTAGTGCCCGTTGTCGTTGTTGTTGAAATCGTAATTGTGAATGTTGCGTAAATACTGTAACCTAGTAAATTGGTAACTACGACTTCTAGAACGAAATCTTCAGCGCCGGTCACCACACTTTTTAATCGTATGACACCATCTGTATCGATTGAAAATCTTTCTGTGTCATTTATCCACCCGGGCAATGGTGTCGATGATGCAGCACTAAGTTCATACGAGAATAGTGAGTCAGACTGAACAATCTGATCTATTCCAGATCCACTGCCAGTATATTCCGATATCATTATCAGATGGGGTTGTGGACATCTTCGACTATGGGCGCTCCTCTCTGGATGGTACAACTCCTCAAGAAGACTTTTCCAAACAGACGCTTCATCGCGTTGGCAACCAAGGTTCCTATTATAGGTAGAATTGTGGACAAACTACTCTTTGAAGGAGACCATGTGATCTATCTACCAAAAGACAATGTTGTTGAAATCAAGATTGGGGAACAACTAGAGAGACCCACAGAAACAGCCCTGCCATCACAAATCGTCCATGAGTTCATTGAAAAAGCCAAATATCCTTGGATAATGAATTTCTGTATCTGTCGGGATTCTTCTACGTGTAAGGACTATCCCATTGATTATGGATGTCTATTCATGGGTGAGGCTGTTCTTGATATCAATCCACACCTGGGGAGAGTTGTGTCAAAAGAAGAAGCCCATGAGTATGTGAGGAAATGTAGAGAAGCTGGTCTGGTGCACTTGATTGGTAGGAATAAACTGGATGCTATGTGGTTGAATGTCAAGCCCGGTGAAAAACTCCTGACCATCTGTAACTGTTGTCCGTGTTGCTGTCTGTGGAAGATACTTCCTGACCTCAAACCTGAGATTGGAAGGAAGATAACCAAAATGGATGGTGTCAATGTCGAGGTCACCGATGCGTGTGTGGGCTGTGGGACTTGCACACAAGATGATGTCTGTTTCGTCAATGCAATCCAGTTAATCAATGGTAGAGCCGTCATCAGTTCAGAATGCAGAGGGTGCGGCCGCTGCGTTGAGGTCTGTCCTGAAAGAGCGATTGCTCTCACTGTTGATAACAAAAGCTATGTAGAGGATTCCGTTGAAAGCATAGATTCAGTTATCGATGTTGAATAAACATTCAATCCTCAGTAATCTCGCTGGTGATTTCGAATATCTCTGATTGTAACTTTGCAATCTGAAAGTCTCGCTTCTCTCTTGCTTTCTCAAGATTTGCTTCTGCCTTCCTTAGCATATCCTGTGCCTTCGAAAGCTGGATCTGAGACGACTTGTACAATTCTGTTTCGCCAAGTGTTAATCGCTGTCCTGATTCTTTTCGTTCATCGAGTTGTGATATTCTCTGTGATAATGAGTCGATGACGAGCTTCTTCAATGCGACATCATTCTTCTTTTTTTCTACAATGTTATCAAGTCGGATTTGCTCTCTCTCTAGTCTTGATTCTAATTAAGTTAGTTTGTCTCCGAGATTTCCTCTGAATCGACCCAGTGTAATAACCCGTTTTGAAAATGTACGAATGAATGATAATGCTTGCGATTGAGAAAATTTGACGTACTACTTAACAAGCACTTTGAATGGAATATGAAGGAATCTAATGACTGAGAAAATCGTCCGTTCAGCTGATAGATAATATAATTCAAAATCATCCGATCTTGATTTGCTGTCTTCTAACCACTTTACGAATTTATTGAATCGACGATACTCTTTTGATTTCTTCCAGAATGTGCCTTTCTTCAAAAATTGGTCAACAATGTCAACAGAAACTGAAAGAGCGATGTGAGTGAGTTCATCAATTTCTGAAAGAAAGTCCGTTGATGAAGGAGCAGGTACACCTTTGATCTCTTCAACCTCCCGCAATGGATGGTCATTGTTGTCTTGTTGGTGTATAATCCTCCATGTCATCTCGAGACCCTGAATTCTATCATTGATGTCATTACTCTCTAAGAAGTTCATGGCAATACTGAAGCTCGATCTTGGTTGGCATAGAATGAGAGCTGACAGTGCATCTCGAGCCTCCTGTCTCACCAAATAGTAGTCATCTTGTAGTGCGGTTTGAATGATATTTTGAAATGCATTGATACCCGAGAGATTTGATACAATGAAATAACGAAGAGCCAATAACGAAATCCAACGTTGTTCAAGGAGGTCTGATTTCTGAAATTTCTTTAGATGAGTAAACAAAGCAGGCTCATCAGAACCTTGCAAGAATCTGGCTAGAACACATGCCTCTGAACGTTGCAGAGCTTCATTTTCCATCAACTCAAAGTCTTCTTCAATTTCATAGGGATCTTTGTTCAAAGTGATAGATGAGATAATTGTATCAAAGTCAACTTTCTTGGTTCTCCTTTTCCACAACGAGGTTTCAGACCGTCGTATGT
>JAEOST010000280.1 GCA_016840245.1 Candidatus Thorarchaeota archaeon | reverse complement strand
TGATAGTTGCCTTCTTTGTTAACACTGCTCTAATCATTCTCTCAAGATTATAATAGCCATCAGGAGTCTTCTGACCTGCAACTGCGCAGGACACAGCGTCACCAATTAGGAAGATGTTGATCTCAGCTTTAGGATTTTCTTTCTGGAGGGCCATAGCGAGTCGGAAACCATTGTAAGAACGTTCAGTTCCATATGGAGGATCATTCAATATCAATAGAAAGCTCATAGAGAAACTAACGTCACATGTAATTTGAATAAATCGCTAGAACCATGTCGTCTATGAGTGTGGCATTTAGCTTATTTGCTCAGTGCTCTCAGTCTGTTCTCGTTTCTTATGTGCTGCAATAAGACCTAGAATCTCAGCCTCAATCTGTTCAGTGGTGAAATGTTTACGTCGCATGGCTCCAGTCGGGCATACAACCTGACACTTACCACAGCCAGTACACAGTATGGAACTCACCTCAGCCAGTTGACGGCCATCATCACGTGCAGTCATACTAATTGCAGCGAATGGACAGACCTTCTCACACAAACCACAACCTATACAGATTGTTTCATCTACTGTAGCCTTGTCCATCTGTACTCGGACCTTACCCTTGAGCACGTGTGATGTGGCAGCACTTGCAGCCGCTTTTCCATCTGCAACACTTGCAGGAATGTCCTTAGGGCTCTGGCATGCACCTGCAATGAACACGCCTCTCGACTTAGTGTTGACAGGTTCAAGCTTTGGATGAAGCTCCTTCATGAAGCCTCCCTCACTCCTATCGACACCAATCATATGTGCAAGTTCTGCTGCACCATGTGTTGGATCAACAGCCATAGTGAGGACAACTAGATCGAAGTTCAGTCGAAGTAGAGTACCAGTTCCCTGGTCGAACACCGTGAAACTGACAGAGCCATCCTTCTCTTCCACCATGTCACCGGGGAATCCTCGAATGAACCGTACTCCACTCTCCCTTACTCGTCCGTAGAACTGCTCGTACTCCTTACCTCCAGCACGGAGCTCATGGTAGATTATCCACTGGTCTACCTCATTGCCATATAGTCTGTGAGTCATCTCTGCATGTCTGAGTGTATACATACATCCAAAGTTGCAACACCAAGACCTGTGATTCTCGTCGCGTGACCCTGCGCAATTGATGTATGCAATGTGCTTCGGTCGTTCCTTAAACTCAGGAGGAAGAAGTACCTCCCCATCAGTTGGTCCAACCAAGCTCAGCAATCTTCCATACTGACCTGCAGTTATGACCCTGGTGAATTTCCCTCCACCATACTCAGGTAGCTCTTCCATATCTAATTCTTGGAATCCAGTTGCAGCAACTATTGCACCAACCTTCAGTTCGACAATCTCTTCCTGCACTTCGTATGAGATAGCATCTCGTGGACACTTCTCAGCGCAGATGGTGCATCCATCAGTCCAGTGAGTACAAGACTCCTTGTCAAGAAAATACACACCTGGGACAGACTGCGGAAATGGTTTGTACACAGCCTTTCTCTCTGCAAGTCCAAGGTTCCACTCATCAATGCCTGTTGCAGGACAGTTTCGCTCACAAGCACCACAGTTGATACACTCCTCAATATTGACAAATCTTGGTTTCTTTCGAATCTGGACCTTGAAGTTTCCATAGTCACGCTCAATCTCGACAACCTCAGAGTAGCTCAATAACTCAATATTCTTGTGGCGCTCAATAGCAGAGAGCTTGGGAGATAGAATACACATTGAACAGTCAAGTGTTGGGAATGTCTTCTCTAAGCGAGCCATATAACCGCCAATTGAGATGTACTTCTCTACAAGATAGACCTTGATTCCCTTATCTGCTAGATCGAGTGCAGACTGGATTCCTGCTATCCCCGCACCTATTACGAGTACACTCTTGTCAACAGGGTACTCCTCGAACCCGATGTCCTCAAGATTCTTAGCTCGCTCGATTGCACCCACTACTAGGTCGTATGCTATATTGTAGGCCTCATCTGGATTGTCACCATGAACCCAAGTATCATGCTCACGTAGATTTGCCTGAGCAAGACGGAATGGATTGAGACCGGACTCCTCAAGAATCTCTCTGAATAGTTGTTCATGGAGCTTGGGAGTACAGGCACCAATGACAACTCCAGTGAGGTCTTGTTTAGAGATTACATCAGATATCTTATCCTGACCCTCCTTTGAACAAGTGAACATGTTTGATGTTGTGAACACTACACCAGGATAGTCTTTGAACTCACGAGCAAGCTTTCGAACATTGATTACTCCTCCAATGTTTGTTCCACAGCTGCAAATGAAGACTCCAATCCGGTGTTCGTTCTTTTTCTTCTTGACCAATTAGGACACCTCCTCCAATCTCCCCCTGATGGGGCTGGGACCCAGTTTCTTTATTCTGTCAACAAACTCAGTCACAATCTCAGCAAATTTAATGCCCATAGCAGCTGATGCAAAGTCGATGTGTAACCGTCCTCCAAGACCTATCTCCTCAAACAGATTCTGCCAAAAGGATACGAAGTCAGCCTGCATGAAGTTTCCAGCCAGAGGATCATCTCCACCATAGTGACACTCCGAGAGAAGACATCCAGTCACCAAGACTCCATCAACTCCATTCTCCATAGCAGTCATTATCTGAATGGGTTCCACAGCTCCGCTACAGGGCACTCGTACTGTACGTACATTGGTTGGATAATGCAGGTGCATCAATCCTGCCAAGTCAGCTGCGGCATGGGAACACTCCCAACATACAAAACAGATAATGAATGGTTCCCAGCCAGGTACTGAAACTGGCTCAGGAACCTCAACTTCACCAATGACACTCACTAAGTCATACTTCTTCTCCAGTTCTAGACAGTCCTCCGGACAAATCTCAACACACTTGCTACAGGCGATGCATTTCTGAGCAGACCATTCAATAGAACCATACCCCGAGAGACCTACTGGTACGGAGATTGCTTGTACTTCACCATCCTGCTTAAGGGTCTGAAGCAGAGAAATCAGAGATTCACGGTTCTTTGATCTAAACCCACTCTCAGGAATCACCGCATCAAGATAAGCAGGAAGCTGAACTATAGCATCCAGTTCAAGAGCATCAACCTCGCAGACGTCAATGCATTTGTTACATGCACTGCACGATGCGGGACTGTAGTTGATACTGCCAAACCCCTCAACCTTCTCTGGAACATCGAGAACTCTGACTGGACTCTGTACTGCAATATTGCGTATCCTCTGGATGAGTCGTTCTCGTTTATCCACGATGTCCCACCTCCTCCTGTATCTTGTCAGGCGTCGCTGCAATCATATACGTGGCCCGAATACGTTCTGGGTCCTGACCAATCTCACGCAGCATATCCTTCGTGAGCTGTACCACAAGCTCAGATGTATGATCGCCTGTCTGATGATGACAACCTCCGGGTGGGCAGTGGGCAACTATGATATCATCAGCGCCGACTACCAGACCTTTTAGAATCTCAATTGGTGAAACCATACCAGCACATGGAAACTGAATTACGTAGGAATTGGGAGGATAGCCCTTCCCAGTGAAACCTGCTTGGTCAATGGATGCATTGGCACATTCACTGCATGCATAGATTAGGGTGAAAAAGTTGTCTTTCTCAAGACGTTTGTGTGTCTTTGCAATTGTTTCAAGCCTAGCAAACAGACTCTCCTTACTATGAGACTGGAACTCGATAGCGCGAGTGGGACACGCGGATACACAGATACCACAGAATTCGCAGTGCGCAGGTATATGCACAACTCGGTCATCAAACAGTCTTAATGCATCATTGGGACATGTCTCTATGCAGGCTTTACAGACATCACATGTTTCTTCATCAATAACGGGTATCCATCCTGACCGCTTTAGGGGTGATCTGATTGTTTTGAAGGCCTCCAAGACAGCATTCTGAGCCGAGGCTATCACACGTTTTAGACTCATAGGTGCCTTTGCACCACCAGCCACGAAGATACCTCGTCTGGTGGTCTGTACTGGTTTCATCTTGCTATATCTGGTCTTGATGAAGCTGTTCTGATCGCATTCTACACCTAGGGTTTCAGCAAGATGAACTGTGTCAGGTGTCGGACCAACTAGTTGACAGATTGCTATGGTGTCTACAGTCACATTCCTCTTCATGGACTCCAATGTGTTTTCAATACGACAGTCTATACCATCATTGTGCTCTTTCACTCGGTTCAGAGAACCACGAACAAAGATTACACCTGAGTCTCGTGCTCTTCGATAGAGTGTTTCGTCCTCAGTTTTGATATCTGAGTGCAACACAAAGACAGTATCTCCTTGACTTGCTAAGATTTCTGCCGACCTCAGGAGGTTGCTGCCTTCTACTGAATACATCGGGGCTGACGGATTCGTTACTATGAGGACTGTTGAACTCTTCTTGGTACTCTTCTTTCTTGGTTTTGTGACTAGACTCTGTAGTGTCATGACTCTCTCAGATTTACCATAGCGACACTTCTTGGCTATATTGGGAAGGTAACGATGATTGCCTGTGGTAACAATGATAGCTCCATAGTCCTCGGTGATTGTAGTTCCTGATGCGTCTTTCCATGTAACTTCATAGGCTCCTGTGTATCCATCAGTCCCTTGCACTGACCCTTGAGTTTTTTCCACACACGAGAGGGATTTTTGAAGTATCTTGAATTCATGTGCGAGAGAATCACTGTCGCTCATGAAACTAGAAGTTTCGAGATACTTGTCTTCAGTCTGACCTACAGGTTCTAGGAGTGTGACGCCCACACCCAAGCGGTGGAGGTCTGATGCGGCCCTAAGACCAGCAATACCACCTCCAATGACAAGAACTTTCTTGGCAACACTCTCGTCAAACTCGGTGGGACTTTCCAAGTAATCCGATTGGACAGATGCATCTGTCAGCATGACTATTGCCTTGTTTGTAGCAGACTTGGGTTCGTCAGAGTGAACCCAGACAATATGTTCTCTCAGGGGTACAAAGGAAATGAAGTCATTCTTGACGCGCTGCTTCACGGGGACTCCAATGATCTGAGATGTACATGCACCTATCACAACTCTATCATCTACTGAGATACTCTGTTTTAGTTTACTGAGTCCCTCTTCTAGGCACAGACCATCAACAGTTTCAACAGTGTCAAAGACCCCTGCAATCTCCTTCTGAATTCTTGAAAAGTCCAAGGTTTTATTGAGAGTGTTGTTGCAGGTACAGAGAAAGAGTTTCTTCATCTAGACCCCCCCCTCCAAATCCATGTATACCTGCAGGGCTACAGAGTTTGCCTCAGCCACGCTGGTTGGGATGTCTGTAGGTCCTGTGGAGGTTCCACAAGCATAGATTCCTTTCGTGCCACTTGGATTAACGAACCCATACTGGTTTAGATAATCACTAAATGATTCATTCTTTGGGGCAAGTGAAACAAGTGGTGAAGCCAGAATCACGATGTCTGAATCAATCTCAAGACGTTTCTGTGATTCGGTATCCTCCACAATAGTCACAGGACTGCCTTCTCGAACTACAACTTGATCTGGTTTTCCTCGTACGAAAATTACTCCGGAATCCTTTGCAGAATCGAGATAGTGTTGGCTATGTAGAGGAACACGTAGGTCCATGTAGCATACTGTGACATCGACTCCCAGATCCCTCAACATGACCGCGTGTTTTAGACTGTAAGTGCAACATGCCTGTGAACAGTATTCAACTGCATTCAAATCTCTGCTTCCAGCACAGAGTATCATTGTGACTGAGTTTACGGCATCTCCTGATGCAGTAAGAACTGCACCATCTGTTGGTCCAGCTGGATCCAGCAGTCGTGCTAGCTCCCTCTGAGTCATAACATCCTCGCTCTCATCATAGGAGTATCCTGGTAGTAGACTTGGTATCCGTTCCTCCACTCCGGTGGCCATCACCACAGCATCCGCCTTTATTGTACGCGACTTTGGCCGCTGGTCAAGATTGATGGCATCCACACCACAGACCTCTACGCACTTTCCACACTTTGTACACGATTCTTTGTCTATCACTGGGGCTAGGGGAAAACCTTGAGGAATAGGTCTGAAGATCGCCTTCCTCATCTTTCTGCCAAGATTCAACTCATCAGGAACCTCGACATCACACACATTCATGCATTCTAGGCAGACTACGCATTTCTCAAGTAGAATGAACCGTGGTTGAATAAGAAGTGATACGGAGTATCTACTACCATCCCTTGTGATGGACTTGATATCTGTCATGGTATGAAGCGTCAGACCCTTTTGTGAACCAAACAAGTTTCGATATTGACAGCGTCGATGAAGTCCATCCTGCAATCCATCACACGCATCAAGACAGAGTGCACAGTCGTCAGTTGGAAAGACCTTGCCTAGATGACTGGATAGACCTCCAATAGTCGCCTCCTTCTCAACGAGGTGCACCTTCATTCCAAGAGATGTGAGTTGTTGAGCTACCTGAATACCAGCAAGTCCTGCACCAACAACTACCACTGTACGTGCCATCACTTACCAACCCCCATCTTCTCTAGTAGAGGTTGTATCTTCACTCGATGATATCTCCTTGAATTGCTGACCACAAAATCAGTGAGTCCCATTGCAAGGGCTAACATCTCACCAATATACAGAATGGGTATACTGAAATCTGGATCAAGATGTTCAATGGCTTTCTTCTGTTGCATCTCCATCTGTGTGTAACATGTTGGACAGATCATAACGATAGCATCTGCACCTGCATCCTTTATCTTACGTAATTTCTGTGCAGTGAGTATAAAGGACTTAGACTCGTCAATTGGACCTAAAGGAGCACCACAACAGGCCATCAAATCCTCATAATCCACAGGATTTGCACCAGCCACCTCAACAATATCTTCCATCCATCTTGGGTGCTCAGCGTCATCCATGTTTGTAGCTTCGATTGGTCTGACAAGGTGACATCCATAGTGAGCTGCAATTGATAGTCCTTTTAGTGGATGGGTTATCTTCTTTGCAATTTTCTTTAGGCCTATGTCCTCATGTAGAACATGAAGAATATTCTTTACAGCAACATCCCCTGTGGCTGTCATACCAATCTTCTTCAACCTCTTGTTCACTCGTTCTCGAATATTATCCTCAGAATGTAGGGTATGTTTTGCCATAGCAAGAGTATGGAAACACCCACTGCATAGAGCCATTGTATCTCGACCTGTGGACTCACTCACAGCGACGTTTCTTGCTGCTATAGTCAGCCACGCCTCAAAGTCTACACCCGTAAAGGTAGTGGGCTCTGGACAACAAGAATGAGCCTCTTCCGCTATGAGCTCCACGTTGAATCGTTTTAGGACCTCTCTCATTGTTAGCTCAAAGTGTGGGAGCCTGAAGGGAATCATGCAACCAGGGAAGTATGTGTATTCCTGTACCTTACTCATTCCCATCTCCTCCATAGCGAGACTCTGCAGTTTCAAGCTTCTGACTAATCCCTAACTCTTTCAGAATCTTACTTATCTGGTCAACTGGAGGACTACCTAGAGAGGGTAATCCCATCTTGTCACGTGTCTTGAGCATCGGGTCGCTGACTTCGATTGTGCGCCCCTGAGAGAGGATAGCCCGAGCTCGATCCAGTGCGGTCTGAGGAGTATTTCCTGAGACCAATCCTCGTACTTTTGCCAATATGAGGATTTGAGGAATTTTTACATGCTCAGGGCATCTCACTTCACACTGTTCACAGGTTAGACAATACCAGATTAATTGCTCCTCAGCTAGCGACTCATCAGCTAGAATCACCTGCTCAAGAAAGAGGCGGGGATTGAATGAATCGTCAATCGCTGCAACAGGACAGGCTCCGGTGCATCTGCCACACTGATAGCACCTTAACAATGTCAGACCTTCTGGTTGCTGAAGAATCCAGTTCCGAAACTCCAAATCTGAAACAACGCCACTTGGTGCCATATTGTCAACCACACAAACACTTGACCACCACTCAAACGGCGTGCCTCAAAAAGACTGTGGATAGAATAACATATTCTTGAAATATTGAAAGGTGAATCGATTCGTTTTCAAATTGTAATCTGTGAAACGAATGTGGACACAATTGGATTTATGACTCACCATGTTTCAATCCAGTTCGATTCGAATTAGAGGAGCATTTGCTGATGGTCACAAGAGTCGTCTTACTGGGAACAGGGACACCCAATCCAGATCCCAAGAGATCAGGACCATCGATAGCCGTTATTGTCGATATGTCAGTCCATTTGGTTGATTTTGGGCCAGGGATTGTCAGGCGTACAGTTGAAGCTGGGATAAGTCCCTCACAACTGACGAGTGCATTTCTGACCCATCTACACTCAGACCATACTTCAGGATATCCCGACCTAATTCTCACTCCAGCGGTAGTTGGCCGCAATGAACCACTGAATGTCTACGGTCCAAAGGGGCTCAAATCAATGACCAATCACATTCTTGCGGCGTATGAAGAAGATATCAAAGAACGGGTTAACGGACTTGAGCCTGCCATCAAGGAAAGCTATGTTGTAAACACCTATGAAATCCCTGAGAACGCCATATCCAATGTGTATCAGGACGACAATGTTACAGTAGAAGCTTTTCCAGTTAATCATGGGTCTTGGCCAGCCTATGGCTTCAAGTTTTCCACACCGGACAAGACTGTGGTCATTTCCGGGGATACAGCTCCAACAGAGATGATTGTAGAGATGGCAAGAGACTGTGATATCTTGATACATGAGGTGTATTCATCGGTTTCTTCGCAGACTCGACCTTCAGAATGGAGAGAGTATCACTCTGCAGTGCATACTTCAAGCTACGAGCTAGCAGAGATTGCATCACAGGTGAAACCTAAATTACTCGTGCTCTATCACCAACTCTTTTGGGGTCGAACACATGATGAGTTACTTGCAGAGGTCAGAGAGAGATACGATGGAGATGTCGTGTCTGGAAATGATTTAGACTGCTTCTAGAGGTCTCTGTAGAATATCTGACTTCAACAGGATCTAAATTTCTAGAAAGTCATTGAATCTGTCATGCAATTCTCGATAATCCTTCCACGTTCGTGCTTCTTCAAATAGCCTAGCTTCTGATGCAACATCTAGCAATTTCCAGTCATGAGCATGACCTCTGTTAGCCATACACATTGAAGCCAAGAAGACCAAGCTATCAGCCATACTTAGAATCCATTCATCAAATCGCTTGGCTTTACAATCGTACTAGTGGGAGTATCCTGTCTGGAGCTCTGCTACACACTTCTGCAAATGTGGCCACTGAGTTCATACCAATCACATATACTCAGATTTTTGTGACAGCCATAATTGCAGTGATTGTCATCATTGGAGACAAAATGTGGAAAATACTACCAGCTGAAGATGAAACTGCGTATTCTGCTAAGCACCGTAGTCTTGAATTGGAGCGTGTTCCCTGAAAATACTTCGACGCATTTCCGAAACAGAGTCGTGCAGAGTAACTGGAGTGACTCTAACACCCAGATTTTGCAGAATGGTTGTGAGTCCTTGCAGGTGGCTTGGACTACATAGATGGAGAATCCTTACCCGTCGTTTGTTGATATTACGCGCTTCGTTTAGAATTCTCATTGCAATCCACTTTTCTTGAATAGCAAAATCGAGATCTTGTTGCTCCTCTTCAATACGATCATGTAAATATTCACCATATTTTGAGATGCGTTCAAACTTCTCCATGTTTTCTATTGTTTTTTCTGCTTCATCAAGTAATTTTAGGTTTTCAAGAATCTCTCTGTAGCGTGTTTGTTTTAGCTCAATACTTTGAAGCAGATATGAATTTGCACCTTCATCTATACCAACAAGTCGAAAAGGTATACCAAGTTCTGAAAGGCCCTCTCCAAGGGGATGTTTAGCAGGACTCATTGCCCCGGAATTGCCCTTTTCAGTTGTAACTAGGTCTACAGATTCCTTCCTAGCTAAACACTTTACAGCAGTCAAATAAGACAATGGAGGATTAAAATCTGTAGAGAATTCGTGGTCATCCCCGATATTCGGGGAATCGAACCACCATGGTTCATAATGTGTCTTTCTTGCTAGTAGTACATGTAAGTTCTTCTTATTCAGTGGTTTCAATTTCAGAGATATCATTCTCCGCATCACCCACAATTATGTATTAGAGAAAATCGATATTAAGTGTTTCTGAATAGCAACATTTGTTTCATTTTATATTCTTTTGGCAAGGAATGTGATCAAGGATAACGCAGAGAAGAGTATACGTTGCTATAGCTCATACCTTTTCAAATTCGAAAACACATTGGGAGTTACCTTTAGCTTCGCACTCGACTTCTTGGCATGTCAGTTCCACACCCAGAATCTCTTTGAGGACTCCTATGAAGAAACCACAAAGAAAGTCACATACAGTTGTAGTAGATGAACCATACTTATCAGCAATGAAGGACTGACTGATAACCAACTTTCCCAGTCCCGTGTTCATATCAATTCCAATATGATCAAGATGGAACCAACCCACTCCATCAGATTCGTAGAATTTACCCCATCTCTCAAGAAATGGCATACCTCTCTCCGTCCATCTATCTAACAGAGCTTTTACAGAATCGCAACCAGCCTCAATCCCTGCCTCATAGAAAACTGCCAATGTTTCCTCATCACCCAACTCATGCTGTAGGCTCTTTTGTATATTGACAAACGTTTCAGCTCGCAAGAGAATCATACGCATATGCTCCATCAGGATCATTGCTTCATTTGGAGTCCGTCTTTCTTCATATCTCGGTTCTTTCAATATGATTACCTTCCACTATTCGTAGTTAATCAATCAGCATCAACAAGCTTGAGTTTGTAGTTTAGTTCGATGATCAAACTAACAATTTGACCTTCTGTATTCAATTTGTAGGCATGTGTGACTTTTCCAATTTTACTCTGTGTTAAGAACTCCTGATTCACCAAGCGATGCATGACACGCGATACACTTCCAGGATTTTTTTCGATTCGTCTAGCAATCTCTCTTAGATTCATCATGTCATTTGGATGTTCCAGGAATAGGTCAAGTACTTGCAAGCGGATTGATGGGCCAAACAAATCGTTTAACATTCGTTTATAATTGACAGAGAGCTATATGAATCATTTGTTGCATTTAAGCAACATTATTTAAGTAATTGCAACATATTAATCTCAGGACTCCTCGATGTTACCAAAGTCACTAACATAACAAAATCATCTCCAATTTCACTGATACAAAGAATACAGCATACGAGGAGTCCTCTCTTACAAAGGAGTAAAACAAGATGGCAAGCAGCGTGTTTAGTGCCGAACTGAGTAAGACCGGGACAGAGAAAGTACATCAGATATCATTGGGAGGCTTCCAGAGTACTGCAGTATGTCCACCCACTGATGTTGACAAATATCCCGGAACAACAAGCCCTCACCACTTATTCTTAGCATCTGTGGGGGCGTGCGTAAATCTAGTATTTGAGATTGCACTGAGAAAGGCAAGAATCGATATTATTGATCTGAAATCTGTAATTGAAGGTGAGTATGAAACTGATGATGATAGCCACAGCAGATTCTCATCCATACTAGTGAGGACTACAATTACTGTGCATGAAGATGTTTCAGAAAGGCGAATTAGGAAACTCTTTGAGTTAGCAAAGGCGAACTGTCCAATTGGTAACTGTCTGATTGATTCCTGTGTGAAACTCGTTACTC
>JAEOST010000279.1 GCA_016840245.1 Candidatus Thorarchaeota archaeon | reverse complement strand
TTTGGAGTATCAAGTTCTAAATCATCAGCAGGAAATCCGACTTGCGCATAGGCAACTACAGGTCGTCCTTGGCCATCGACATAGGTAAAGAGAGCTTCAGCACCCTCTTCGAAAAGTCCAATGATTGTTTCGGGATCTTGAGCTGGAGTGAATCCATTTGATACTCCAGTCGCTACGACTACAGGCATCGCGAGGAAAGCAAACAGGAACAGGCTTACTGCTAGTTTTCTTTTCATTATCATCTAAGATCACTCCTTTGGTCGAATAGCGCCTCCAATTATCGCAGCAACTATTACTGTAATTACTGGAATGAGGAAGTAGATAACCAGCGGAACAACAATAGCCATTATCATTGCCGTGATATCACCGCCACCACCACCACCAAGTCCAGTCAACATTGGAATCAAAGTCTCAATAAGAGTCTGAACTATGGGTATTGACAAAAGGTCAGTGATGGAGTATCCTGGTGGGAATACTAAAGCTCCAAAACTCAGACCATCCTGGATCATCATAAATACGCTGAATCCAATGATTCCAAGACATGAAAGCCAAACACAAAGACCGACTACAAAACCACCTTTCTTCGTTCCAGCCATAACACCTCCAATCAATCCAGCAACAGCCCATAGACCAAGTGATATCGGATTGTTCATTGGATCAACAATCAGTAGATTGAGAAGTACAGCAGTGGGACGCAAATAATTACCGAAGGAAGGTGCAAATACCGCGATGAGTGTTTCATAACCAGCTGGCAGCAGAAACCAGCCGCCAATGACGACAATAGCTAGTGCTACGAGCCACCCGAAATATTTACTACCATATGAAATTGAAGGAACCTCCTGTTACATACAGACGTTCTTGAAACAACCTTATCAAGTGCTATTAATGCTTTGGTGATTATCATAGTCTACTGCATATCATTGACGGAAAGTAGAAATAGCACACTGTCATCTCCGAACCATTGTGTAAATCATCTAGTAAACGAAAGGGACCTAGATGGATGTGTATTTACAAACACAAGCAAGTAGAAGATATGTTGATTCGCTATGACTAATGACTCACTACACTCTGTATATGAGCTCGTTCAACTGATGTCCTCATTGAACGATACCAGAAGGGCAATATTGCTCGCTCTGGGACACATATATCCAAGGAGTGTTAGCGGAGTTCAGCTGAGCCGACTCATTGGCTATAGCGGTAAATCGAGAAGTCTGTACCGTGGTGTCTTGTCACACCTTCAGGAGAATAACATGATTCAGATAGATCAACTTACACCAAAGTTGTATTCAATCCGAATCAACAATGAACACCCGCTCCTGACCCTCCTTGTGGAGATGTGCAGAGAACACGGAAATGAAGCTCGTAAGATTTACCTCAATGCCTTGGAGGCGACAGAGTAATGGACAACCTACTGAAAAGAGCACAAGGTCTGTACATGGACCGACAAAGGATAGCACTAGCTGCAATTCTAGTTGTGTTCTCAATTACATTTGTCCTATTCTATAGCAATGGCATCCATGAGATTGGAAATGTTCCAGCAGACTGGATACCTGCGGGTTGGGGTCAGGGAATCGAGGTTATCGCGTCCTTCAATACTGTTGGTTTCTTCTTAGCGTTCTCAGTAATGGTCTTCTTCTATGCTTTCTGGTCTTGGGCGTTCATGCCTAGTCCTGCTGCTGCATACACTATGGGTGTCCTCCGTGGCGTATTCGGTCCGAAAGCAAAAATCACCACATCCATCGGAAGACGTTTCCGAGTGTCTCTGAGTGATGATGAATTCATCGACATTCGATGCAGAGTAAAAGAACAAGGTTCCAACAACTGGTTCGTTTACAAATTCACATCACACAAAATGTCAAGCACTAACCTAGAAGAAATCGCCCTCAGACATGGGATGTCTGCCAAGGAAGGACGCTTTACCACCTGGATCTCACATGATGAGCTACATCACCGCAGTATATTGTTTGCAAAAGCTATTGCAATTGCTAGATAACCTAGTGCTAACGATAGGATGATATGCGACAAAGCTATTTCTAATTAATTTCTTGATATCCTCTGTGAGTAATCATGGCCATGAGAATAAAAAGAACTGTAGACATTATCATGTCAAACTATGAAGGTATTGTTGGATCCTGTGTGTTCAGCTATGAGGGCCGGATTGCTTATACCACAGAGAATATGCAGATTGACAAGGATATTCCAGTTATTCTAGCCACGCGACAACACGGAGGACAATTTCTTTCAATCAAGGGAATTAATTTCATTGTAGCACTATTAGACAAAGATGGAATGGTTGCTATCAATCCAGATGGAGCATTGAGTTTTATTTGTGGAACTGGGAAAGGAGTGTGGTTTGTCGCAGCATTCGCTCCCATGGATGCGGATAAAGATGGTATCTTGAGAGAATGTGTCCAAGCTGCAAAGAATATAGAATCATCAGTTTCGATATTCGATCTCTGAGGATTACTGCTCGACCATCGGGCGCTGTTCAGCAACAACTCGAGCAATTATTGAAAATATAGCTCCTAACCAACCCAGTGATTGGGCTAATTGAACTACTAGATCCAACATGAGAGTTCCAACCATAATCAATTGAACAAGGCTCATTGTCAATGCTAGTACACCCATACATGTGCAGAGAAGGATGAGAATTCGTCCGAATTCCACATTCCTAGTAGTAATCATAATCCCACCCATAATGACACCGACACCACCAAAGATTGTGAGCCCTGCTAAGATTCCCAGAACAAGCTCGAAAGTCATGACTCCACCTTCACCTACTACACTGTCAAGATTAGTAAGCAAGTCCTCAGTAACACCGATTGCTCCACTGGCCCCGGCTATCAGAATTAGCGACCCACCAATCAAACATAGAATCAGAGGGTTGCGATTATGCAATGTCAATGTATTAACACTCGCTGATTGATGTTGTTTTAAACATAATGTGGTTAGATGATACCCCATACTATGAAATAAATGGGACCATAAGGGTCCCAAATTCAGCCAGTGTGCTCCTTCTCATAAGGTACTGCAATGCCCTTCGGTGGAACTGCCTTCCTAATCACAGCCAATGCTACTACAACTAAGATATATGGTAACATGAAAATCACATAGTTGTACTGCTGCAGAAACTGGAGTTGAGGAACAATCTGAATAGCATTCGCTAGTCCATCTAGAAAGCCAAAGAACAGTGCTGCTATTAGACATCCAAAAGGAGTCCAGTTACCAAAAATCATAGCAGCTAACGCGATGAAGCCTCTTCCCGAAGTCATTCCTTTACCAAAACGAGACTGGAATGATATCGACAGATAGGCGCCAGCAAAACCAGCAAGCAGGCCACTTAGAATGACTCCAGCATATCTCATGTATTCTACATTGACACCTGCAGTATCAAGGGTACTTGGATCTTCCCCAGCTGCTCGTAGTCGCAACCCAAACGGAGTCTTGTACAAAACATACCAACAAATGATTACGAGGACGAACATGAAATATACAATCGGGGAAATTCCTCCAAGCATAGGTCCAAGGACAGGTATATCCACCAACTCTGCACTTCCAACATCAGGTATCGCTGGAACTCTATCTGAAGTACCTTCCTGCCCCCATATGACCTGCAACATCAACGTACTGAATCCGGCACCAAAGAGGATGATACCTGTACCACTCACAATGTGATTCCCCTTATACTTCACACAAACAACTGCATGTACTAATCCAAGTAATCCACCAGCAAGTATTCCAACGATGAGTCCAATCCAGGGATTACCTACAATCCAACTAGTAGCTGCTGCAAAAACCGCACCCATAAGCATCATTCCCTCAAGACCGATATTCACAACTCCTGAACGTTCTGAGAACATTCCACCTAGAGCTGCCAATAAGAGAGGTGCTGCTGCTTCCAGGGTTGCCTTCATCAACCAGCCGATAATGTTCAGAGTAGGATCTATTGCTTGCATCATTATTGATACTCCTCCTTTTCCTTTTGCTTTGCTGCGTTAGTAAGATATTGAGACACCAGAGTTATTGCGAACCAAACCAGTCCAATTCCCAAGAACACTGTCACCAGTTGCAAATTACTTATTATTCTCCCAACAAATCCAAGGGCTATCCAGATTATAGATGCTAGAAATGCTAGGAATGGAGCCATTCGCTGCCGACCTAGTAATGAGAATGCCGCCGAGATTGTTAATAGGACTGCAATCCAGATTGGAAGAATCAGAAATGAGATCTCCTCAGTAATGGTTGTCAAGAATGCCAAGCTAACAAAGGTTCCAAAGAATCCAATCACCATAGAAACGAATGAGGGGACAGCCACGACCGGATCATCTTTCATCCAGACTGCAGTATCAATGCCTCGATTGGCCATCCACTGAATCAGCTTTGGTGCAGCTACAAAAAGTACAACTAAGCCTTGAATCACTGAAACCATTTCCATGGGCACATGAGCCGCCTGATGCATGGCATTACCTCCTGCACGCAGGAAACCAAAGAAAATGGCACCTAGCAGACAACCCCAAGGATTGTTATTTCCAAGCACAGCAACAGTAATCCCATCCCAACCAAGGCCGGGACTCCACTCTTTGTAGAAT